>CAJJLI010000474.1 GCA_905192625.1 uncultured Clostridium sp.
AGCGTACTGAATCTAAACGACGCCAGGCACAAGGAATTAAGATTGCTAAAGCAAACGGCGTCTATAAAGGTCGTCCTAAGTTATACAGTGCAGAAACAAAAGATCCTCAGCGACGCCTTGTTTATAAAAGCATCGTTCAGGATCTGGAGAATGGAGTTGCTATCTCAAAGATTGCAAAAGACTATAATGTGACTAGGCAAACAGTTTACCGAATAAAAAAAGAAATGGATCAACTAATTGTATGATTTCTTTTTTAAATCACGTAATTATGAATAGCTTTGTTATCAAGATAGCCAATCAAGTAAAATTCATCTAGCTAAGTTGATTATATTTATGATAACGAGAAATTAGTTGACATAAATATAATCAACACAATAATAATGCTGATTTAAAGCTATTTATCACCGATAACTTTGCATAATGTATCTTATGTAAACTAAAATATATACAATTAGAAGTAAGAGGTTTATTTGTTTTCAGCTCTTACTTCTTAACTATATATAGATTTTTTATTTTATGTCGATACAGCTTCGGTACTCTTTAATATCTTGATTATTAACTATCTCTAAAGGATGAATCTTATTAACTTTAAAATTGAAGTATTTCTCACCTTTTAAATTGTGGTAAACAATATCTTCGTTAACATAACTTAATAATCTTGTATTGGTGTTCACTGGTTTTCCTGGTATAGGTCTGGGGTTGCTAGGTATAACTACTTCCTTAGCAGAAAAAACATATAATTCATAATCAATAGTCAAATTCGATGGTATAGTTACTGTATTACCAATGGGAGTGTCTATTTCAGCAAAATTAATTACAGAAATAGCATGTAAAATTCCTGAATGCAATTGCATCGGAATTTCAGGTAATTTATTAGTTGCATTTTTTTTCAGCTCAAATACAAACACTTTATATTTAAATCTACTTTCTTTTCTGATAAAAACCCCGTCTGGAAATTTATTATACGTAAGAAACTTAATTTTCGAGCTTTCGTCGTAGGTAATTAGTTCTGGTTTTTTTGGATGCTTAATTGGTTCATACAGTCTATATATATACCAATCATCAGGAAAACGTATTTTTAGCGACATGATAAATTTGTGATTAATCCTCTGATCTTCAATTAGTTCATAATCGGAATCAATTTGTTCAACAAAATCTTTATTTAAAAAAATTTTTTCTATCATCTTAGTATCCTTCTATTTCATCATTAGAACTCGCAAAATTTTGGGCATCAGTAGTAATTTGGTACAAAATATCTAACTGTGAGCTGATGAAATTAGATGATACTCCTAGTTCAGGATTAACACTCAATTTTCTTAGCTCGTGCAATTCATTTCCTTCCAATATCTCATATCCTGACATATAGCTTAACTTTTTCTTGTTTATAAACTCATTATTTAATTGAGTTAAAAATATATCACTATGAGTTGATAAAATAACTTTGTACTCATCAGTCAGTTGACTGATATATGTTGCCATCTCCAATATACTCTTAGTTGACAAGTTTGCTTCAGGTTCTTCAATAATTATGGTTCTTTCAGAATCGAATCTTCTACTAAATATATTACTTGTCATTGAGTGCAACAAGAAAAATGGATATATTTTATTTTGTTTTGTAGAAAATAATGACCTGCTAATTACTTCACCTGATTCTGTTTTAATAGCAGTTATTTCACCGTTAGTATTAAAAATGGGTTCCCCGCCCAATAATTTATTATAGGATTCATTTAACATCATTTTTTTTCTTTTTAATCGCATTGATGATAATGAAAAGTATTCTTTAAATTCAGTATAGGATTTAGCAAATTTTTCTTCACTGTATCTTAGTCCATCATAATTATTGCTTGAAAATTGTTTCTCTAGAAACTTACTCATTGAAACAATTCTTTCAGATGGGATGTATGTGATATCACTTATTGAATTCAATTCTAAAAATTTTGACTCCAATTTAGATGAATATGCCCTTATAATTCTAGGGATCAAGTACTCAAAATTACCAGAAAGTAGTTGTTTCCTATTTGCTTCACTCTCTTCTTCTGTAACAAGAAATCCTTGACTATTCCTTGAATTCTTTTCCTCTATATTTATAGTTAAAAATGGAAAAGAAAAATCATCTTCTTCATCTTCTTCCACATCCAAAACTGTCATACCTTCGACAACAGAATCTTGATAAATTGTGAATACCAGTGACTCAAAAATTTCACACCAATCCATCTCTAAATTTATACCAAAATCCCTAATTATATCCACATTATCATTTGGATCAGTAAATAAGACTTCTGTTTTTATTATATCTTCAACCTTCTCCAATATTTCTTTGATATTTCTATCATAGTTATCCAATATTAATGAGGAATTTTTCACCCTAATTACAAAATCAGATACTGATCGATACTTGTAATTAAACTTACCATCAGATTCAACAATATTTTCATCTGTTTTTAATAGCTCAATTTCAAAATCCGCTTTTTCAAGAATACTTTCAAAAAAATCATTACGGACTATTTCTCGTAGCAAATAATCATTTATTTTAGTATAAGTTTCAAGAAGTAGAGTTTTGCCCACACCATTATTTCCTATAAGAATTGTTAGGGGAGTCGTTGGTGAAAATGAACCCTGTCCAATATTAACAAACTTGTTAAAATTGATTATCATTATTATATCTCCTATCTATGTT
>CAJJLI010000475.1 GCA_905192625.1 uncultured Clostridium sp.
AGAGTACGGAGCTTGTATCTTACAATCGTTTGGTGATATGAGAAATCATAGATATCATGGTTTATTTGGTGTTATCATCATTGAGCCACCTGCTGCAAAATGGCATGGAGATTCATTTTTTAGGAAAGGAACTTACGATGAACAAGTAACCATTACCGCTCCTGGTGTTGAAAGTTTTAGAGAGTTTGTAGTAGTAATACAAAATGGAATTCGACTTTTGGACGATAAGGGAGCAATTATTCAAACAGCTGTGGGAGATGAAGGAGAACCTCTAGACGCGGAGGATACAGGGGAGAAAGGTTATAATTATCGTTCAGAGAGGTTTTCAAATAGAATTAAAAGAGATAATTGTATACACAAGATATTTAGTAGCAGAGTTCACGGAGATCCTGCAACCCCAATCTTTAGAGCTTGTACAAAAGAGCGAGTAATTTTCCGTACCGTCATGCCGGCTGATAAACCTAGAAATGTAGGATTTGCAATTCATGGTCATATGTGGAAAGAACAACCAAAGGATACTTTATCTAGAGCAATCCCTCTCCAGGGATCAATTAGTATAGGAAATAAATTTGATATGGAACTTGAAAATGGAGCATCAAGTCCAGGAGATTATCTATATCGTTCCGGAAGCCTGAAATGGGATGTGGAGTCTGGAATGTGGGGGATTTTTAGAGTAATGAGACAAAACATTATATTCAGATGCAGGAGTATCAGTGATAAAATAATGGACTTTTTCTCAGATTTATAATTAAGTCCAAATTTGTATTTTAAAAATATATAATCGTAAATGAATTACAAGATTAAGGTCGGATTACGGTTAATAAAATAAAGTGAAAGAGAAAAACGTTTGATATAAGTTACAACGTTCTCCCTTTCACTTTATTAAATTTATTTGAAGTTTCTTTGGAATTGTAAATTAGATTACTGATAAAATACTTGATATCAAGGAAATCTCTCTTTTTCTTAAAATAAGGAACTAGTCTTATTTATTATCCTTCAATGTAATTAAAATATGGGATATACTCACCATTCACGAGAATTAATACTATGTCATCTCTTTCCAATGTAGAATATATTTTGGTCCCTACTTCTAGTATGGTAGCATCAAAATTAGAAAAATTCTTTTTTATATTATTTCTTTGAATGCTACCTAACAAATTATTGGGTGTAAGTTTCAATTGTAGTATCCACTCGATTTGATCTGCTTTTACAAATGCGGTGTTTTGATAAACAAATAAGTCAATTGAAGTATCGTTTTTATATAAAGTATCTGCACTTGCATTATTTATTGTTGATGAGTTCCTGATGTGTAAAGTTACAAGAATTACTAAAACAACGATTGCAAAAATTAAAATATTGTATTTTTTTCTTTTCACAGAAACTTTATAATGTTCAGAAGTATTCATATAATATCACCCCACATTTGCTTTATATTTTATGCCTCATTTTATCATTGTTTAATCCAGTTATTCTTTCCTTTTAACTTGCATAGAAATTTGCACCACAAACTCATTGGTATTACAAGTTGCAAGGTAGCCTAAAACATCATAGCAGTAGGCATTACCAATGAGCTCAAGGTTATTATATTGAATGTAATCAAGCATAATCTTATAGGATTCTGAAATGGTGTCTAAAAAACCCCGATGCAGCATCGTCAAATAAGTGCCCTTGGGCTTCACAAATAAACGATCGCTTTTTACTGGCTTATAAATCTTGCTGTAATAATAACTATCATAACTTTGCCCTGACAATAGAGTTTCTTTTAAAACAATTCCCCCTAGTGGAAATTCATCCCCTAGTTTATGTTGAAAGCAATATTTAAAATGGTTTGCGATTTCATATACTTCATCAATCTCACTAATGGGCTTTGCCGTATTTAGTTTTACAACTATAAAATATTCTTCGTCACATTCTTCCAGTTTAGGAACTCCACAAGGAGTTTGCATGGCGTATTGCGTAAGTTTCTCGGAGTTTTGGAGCAGTCGTTCCATGCGCAAAAGCTTTAATCTTTCTTGCCTTAACTTTTCTCGATTCTCCTTAAGAATTTTTAGATAATTTTCTGGTGTATAGGTCTCAATATATTCTTTAATCTGTGCCAAAGAGCTGCCTGCTTCTTTTAATGTGGATATTAAGTCAAAATCATAAAATTGCTTTGGTGAGTAATACCGATATCCATTTTTATCCACATAAGTAGGTTTTAAGATGCCTATTTCATCATAATGGAAGAGGGTTTCCTTTGTAGTTCCACATACTTTGGCAAACTCACCGCTTGTAAAATATTTTTTAGACATCATAACCTCCAAATTCTGATTTTTATATTCGTTTTCCTAATATGAAATAATACAAAAGATGAATTCTTACACAAAGCTTTTCATCTTTGCACAAAGTTAAGCTAGTATTATAAAGCCTGCTTATTCATCGAAATGAATCTATAATATACGAATTTATCTTGTATAACTTATAATCTGAAATTTATTTAATTTATCTCTTGACTATAGGGTATCCCTATACTTTACAATACCGTAAGTATGGATTTTTTGCAAGCTAAGGATAAGGAGTTTTTAAAATGAATCATGAAGTATTATACGAAAAATCATCACCCATAAAGTTATTTTTCCTGGTAGCTATTTTAAGTATTATTATTATGTTAATGTCTTCTTTTTATGTGATTG
>CAJJLI010000476.1 GCA_905192625.1 uncultured Clostridium sp.
CAGACCACACGCCAGAAAGCCCATCCATTGTAGCATCTCCCATTACAGTCTATCTTTTAACATTCCCTCCATCTATCGCCGAAAGACAGGCTATAGACTTTAGTAGCTTCATAAGTTCTTTTATCTCCTCAAAGCTTTGGAAATAAAGTGCCCTGCAAATTTGATGCCGAGGTCTTAAGCCGCAGGAGGCTTAAGGTCGACAGCTGCCGCTAGGCAGCGTACGCTAAATTTTCGTCTGCGTTTATATTTATTTCTAAGTTTTTACGTGGTCCTAGTCCACGAATGGCTTCCACAATTTCAAAACCCCCGTCGAAACCAGTACAACCCCTGGTTTATTACCTAATCGTAAGTATTGACAAGTATTATCAAAAAAATTACAATTAAGATGATTTCATCAGACGTAAACTTAGTATAATATAGAGAAAAAGAAATGTCAATAGAACTCTAGCAGAACAAGAGAGTAGATTTTTGGAAAAAAACAATTCTTTGTTGAGTTAAAAAAATAGTTATATTAAACGTGCTAGATGCGTATATTATAGCTGCTTTACTTAAAATAACGTTATGAATGAAAGAAAAATCATTATAATGTAAGTCTAGAGAATTGAGGTGTTCTATGATGAAGAAGATAAGTTTTTTTGATGCGAAATCCTATGACCGTAAGTATTTTGATGCACTTAAGGAAAAGTATGACTTTGAGATTGAGTATTTTGAAGAAAAATTAAATAGTAAAACAGCAGTTTTGGCAAAGGGAAGCGATGCAGTTGTAGCATTTGTGAATGATACCATTGATAAAGATACGATAACTGTCCTTGATTCTCTTAATATCAGAGTAATTGGAATGCGATGTGCCGGATATAATAACGTAGATTTTGAGGCTGCTTACAATAAGATTCATGTAGTAAGTGTACCAGCTTATTCCCCTTATGCTGTAGCAGAGTTTGCAATGGGAATGCTTCTTACGTTAAATCGAAAGCTACATCGTGCATTTAACCGAACAAGAGAATTTAATTTTAATCTTGAAGGATTGGCAGGTTTTGATATCCATGGTAAGACCATAGGCGTTGTTGGAACTGGCCGTATTGGTCAAGCATTTATACAATTGTGTTCTGGTTTTGGTGTAAATATCATTGCGTATGATCCATATCCGAATAAGAATTTGAATGTAACGTACGTAAGTTTTGAAGAATTGTGTAAACAGTCCGATATCATTTCACTTCACTGTCCATTGACAAAAGATACGTACCATTTAATCAATAAAGAAAGTATCGCTAACATGAAAGATGGTGTTTATATTATAAACACTTCTCGAGGTGCATTAATTGAAAGTGAAAGTTTGTTAGAAGCTGTGAAGCATCTAAAAGTTGGTGCAGCAGGTCTTGATGTTTATGAAGAAGAGGCAGATTTATTTTTTGAAGATTTTTCAAATAGTATTATACAAGATGACACACTTGCGCGTTTGATTTCGATGCCAAATGTTTTAGTAACTTCTCATCAAGGATTTTTAACTGCAGAGGCACTGAGCAATATTGCTGATACAACACTTCATAATCTGAGAGATTATTTTGATAATAAACCGCTCTTAAATGAAATATGTTATAATTGTGTAAAATCTGCGACATGTAAAAAAGATCATAAAGAGAGATGCTTTTAAAGAGAGAGCAAGTACTTATGCATGAATAAGAAAAACCTAAAAATAGTAGATAAAATAGGATACGAAAGGAAATAATGAAAATGAGAAATACAGTAAAATTAGGAATTACGCTAGCAATGGTCGCAATGTTATCCATCGGATGTAAGGGAGCTGAGAATAATGATATAACACCGACTCCAACAACAGAGGCAAGTGCTGGTAGTAATACAAATGAAGTTGCAAAAGAAGAGCCTACATTGTCTGAGGAGGCTAAGAAAATTACCCAATTTGCAGAACTAAAAAAAGGGGATACGGTAGCGGAAATTGTAATAAAAGATTATGGAACGATTACTATAACATTATTTCCTAAGTATGCACCAAAGGCAGTTGAAAATTTTATAACCTTAGCAAAAGAAGGCAAATATGATGGAGTTAGCTTTCATCGTATCATCGATAATTTCATGATTCAAGGTGGTGACCCTACAGGAACTGGACGTGGTGGTGAAAGTATTTGGAATGAGCCGTTTGAAGATGAATTTACAGACAAATTGCAACCGTTCCGTGGGGCATTATGTATGGCCAACTCAGGGGCAAATACGAATGGAAGTCAATTCTTTATTGTTGATGCCGACGCAGCATCTGTACAGGAGATGAAAACCTTAATTGAAGAACGTTATAAGAATGAGCTAAGCTTGGTCGATTATTTTAAAGAAGCATATGGTGTAAGTTTAAGTGAAAAGGAAGTCGAACAATACTTGACGTATGGAGGAACTCCATGGCTTTATGAAAAACATACTGTATTTGGACAGGTTATGGATGGATTCTCAGTGCTTGATGCAGTGGCAAGTGTTCCAGTAGATAGCGAAACGAACGCACCAAAGACAGAAGTTATTATGGAAACAGTAAAGGTGTATGAGTATAAAGGTAAATAATCTTTTATAAAATTGGTATTGAAATTTAATATTGTTTACTCCTTCTAGTTCTATAGGGGGATAGTTAGATTAAGAGATATTTACAATGAAAGAGATACTTGT
>CAJJLI010000477.1 GCA_905192625.1 uncultured Clostridium sp.
TGGGAAAAAGGTTGGTACGGAACGCATCTGGTATGGCGATAAAGAAAATATCGCCATACAGATTGCTTTACTTAAATCAATATCATCTGTCTTCTCAAAATTATAGGTAATCATAACTTCTGAATACTCCTTTACACTGATGCGATAAAAATCCATTGGTGAGGTTGTACTTAAAAAACCTCTCTTGGATTCTCCAAACTTAAGCTGATTCGGCATAGTATAGGACGAGGAGAATATATTCTCTTCGCTCTTTACATTTTCAGCTAGTATCGCTACACCAAATTTAATCTTATCCATTGTATTTTTACTACTAGTGCTATTTTTTAAAGTTATATAATAGTGCAAATAATAGGTTCCGGGATCTAAAAAAGTTAGAATGCTATCTCCTGGCTTTGATAGTTTTATCGATTCTCCTACGGTATCTAAACCTTCTTTATCTCTTGAAAACCATGCTGTTCCAGACAACTTGACATTCATAGTTTTATCCCAATTAAAATATCCTTTTATAATTGTAGGTTCATTGATTTTAAATTCACCAACACCCCCAGTACTGTCAAGCATGTAAAATTGAGAGGTAGATGGATACAGTACATTATCAATGTCTGGAACATAATATTTTGTTAATAAAACCTTTAATTTTTGATCAGAACTATTTGCACGTATAGTAATATTTTTACCTAGAAGTAAACTACTAGATAAAATGACAGTAACTAATAACAGTACATATAGATATATTTTATTTCGAATCATAGCTCCCTCCCACTAACGAACAACTGCAGCCATTTCCAGGGTGTAATCTCCCTCATCAATTCGCAGTATTGCCTTTAACAATCTTCTATATATTGAACTCGATACTTCTTGTAATTTAACTTGAACAGTATCTCGTTGATTTAACGAAGTCAAATCATCCACGGAAACATGGATGGTTCTGATTTCACCACTGGGTGTTTCAATTGATGACCTAACTAATCTCTTTACAACTGGCTTAATAACGATTCCATGTGAGTTAACAAGAAGCGTAAATTCTGTTAAATCATCTTCTGAAATCGTTCCTTTATCTGTGACCTTGTCTAAAAATTGAGTAACATCATTTAAGATTAATCTTCGTCCCTCCATTTCTGTAATTGAATATGTATACATTAGTGGAGCTATGATTAACATAAAAAAAGTTAGAAGTAAACTAACAATGCGTGTAAGATGACCTGCCAAACTTCCCTCCTATTCTGACTGTATGGTCTTTATTTCAAAATACTCATCCACTATCTCTTCATTTTCATCTAAGTTATATTGATACACCATGGAATAACGAGTACTACTGTCTTGATGTTTTATAATATTCCATACATTCTGCCCACTCTCATAACGAGCTTCTTTGTACCAAACTGGTATATCAACACTTCTTCCATTGATTCGTAAGTTACGTGGAAATGGCATATTGTAATCCTGTATTTGTGTAAGTAAAACAACTTGCATCTTAGAAAGTGTTCCATCATAAAGACCAGACTTGTTTCGTAGGTAGCCCCTTGACCTTCCTGTATTTTTATCCTCCATAAAGTTTTGGCTACTCAATTGCACTTGACGATTTGTTTTATACAGTGTAGTAACTCCAAGAGATATAACAATTCCGAGGACAACAACTAATAATCCCAAATCTAGATATTCAAACGACTGTTTCGTCATACGCCCCTCCTTAATTATTAATAGTTACATTGTATAATCCATTTCCTGCATCGTATGTTACAAGAATTCTAACATTACCCGCTAAGTGACTCGTTACACATAGTGGATCATTTGCAGGTGTTACCAATCCATTATTATCACACACATAGCAAGTAACTGTATCAATCACTTTATAGTTATATTCCAAAAGTGCTAGCACCGTAGCAGTTGGTAAAATAATATTTTCTTCTTTTAAATCTTTCAGGCTTCCATTCTCCGAATCCACATGTATTTGTGCTAAATTACTAATTGCTTGGCTATTTAACTGCTTCCCTAATAAGACCGATTGAATCACATAAACTAGGAGAACCGCTAGCATGGTCATGAAAGCGCCAAACTTTAATAAATCTATTGTTTCTTGTTTCATAAAGGTCCCCCACTCTATGCATTATTTATTACAATAATTTTGTGTTATTATAGATTTTCCTATCACTTCTCATTTATATAGTAATTTAAACTACCATCCCAGTTTTCAGAAAATTTAACGAAAAATTCATGATACACATGATCCTTAAAAACTACATTTGTTAAATAATCCTGAGTCCAAATCACATTACCTTCCATTCCTTGTGCACGAAGTTCTTTTGCATAATCCTTGGTAATCGCATAGGTTTTTGTTTCATTTATTGTTATAAAGTAATCGTGCGTAGCATCGTATTTAATAATATAGGCAATGATATCCGTACCATAGATTTGATCTGAATATAAAAAAAAGTACTTATCGCTTTCTATTTCCATGTTCTCTTTCAATGCTTCTTGATTACTGTTTTCTTCATACATATTTTTTGTTACCTTCGTCAAATGGAAAAAAAATATACATACTATTAAAAACACCGATACTTGCACCGCTATATGTAATGTGATTATTGTTTCTTTACTCCACATTGCTATCTCCTAGTTATTTTTTTTTTGAGTCGTATCCTCA
>CAJJLI010000478.1 GCA_905192625.1 uncultured Clostridium sp.
TCAGGTATAATTAAAATAGATAATCAAGATATTAGTGAAATAGATGCATTATATTTAAGAAGAAAAATAGCAAAGGTGTCACATTATTCGCTGGATCAATTTCGATAATCTAAAGCTAGCAAATTTAGAAGCTTCTCAAGAAGATATACAAGATGCTATTGATTTGGCAGCATTAAATACTCTTATAGATAAGCTGCCTGATGGTATTGAAACGCAAATTGGTGAAAATGGTGTAGTACTCTCAGATGGTGAAGGTCAACGTTTGGCCTTAGCTCAGAGTTTGTTATGTAAAAGTGAAATTATCCTTTTGGATGAAGTTACTGCGAATATCGATAGAGAATCGGAACGAGAAATTCGTATAGCCCTTAAAAAGATAATGCAGTCTAGGAATTTGGCTATTATCTCAATTTCACATCGCATTGATTTTTTACAGGTTGTAGATCGTATAATTGAATTGGATGGAGGTCAGGCTAAGAGGATACAACATATGAAAAATACATTACTCAATCATCATAATGATTATATAATTGAAGATTTAATTAATTATATTAGTATGAATATCTCTAATTATGGGAAATGTATGATCAGAATTAGCGTTAAATACAGTTATGAACGAAAGCTGTACCTTAGATATTGAGAATGTGGAGATATTAAGGATGAAGGTAAGTTTATAATGTACAGAGGTCAAAATCATGTAAATTTAGGTAATTGCAAAGAATGTAGAAGAAAAGCGTAAAACAATCAGTTTCATCAAAGTAATAACGGTAATTCATATTTCCTTATTAGATTTTAGACAAATTATGAGCAATGTCTAGTTTTTAGACACTGCTCTTTTTTTGACTATTTGAAATGAATATAAAATCGATTATTATAATGGCAAACAAAAAGCAAAAGAGACAAGATAAATACAATCATTATAATAAGGAGGAATATATATGGGTAAGAAATTAGTGAAATTAGGTGCAGCTTCTTTATTAGCAGCAGGTGCAGGAGCTGCAGTTATAGCAAAAAACAAAAAGAATGAACAAAAAAAGGAATTAAAAGAACAAAGAGCCAAAGAGCTTGCAGCATATCGTAACACAGAAAGAGGAAAAAATGTTAAGAACAGCAAAGGAATCTATTATTCCAATGGTAACTATGAAGCATTTGCCCGTCCAGAAAAGCCAGCAGGAGTGGATGATAAATCTGCTTATATCGTAGGTAGTGGTCTTGGTGCATTGGCAGCAGCATGTTTCCTAGTAAGAGATGGCCAGATGAAAGGCGAGAATATCCACATTTTAGAGGCAATGGATATTGCAGGTGGTGCTTGTGATGGTATCAATGATCCAATGAGAGGTTACGTGATGCGTGGCGGTCGTGAGATGGAGAATCATTTTGAATGCTTATGGGATTTATTCCACAGCATTCCATCCCTTGAAAAGCCAGGAGCTTCCGTACTTGATGAGTTTTATTGGTTGAATAAGCATGATCCAAACTATTCTCTTTGCCGTGCAACGAAGAACAGAGGGGAAGATGCACATACTGACGGTAAGTTTAATTTAAGCCAAAAGGGATGTATGGAGATTATGAAATTGTTCTTCACAAAGGACGAAGACCTTTATGACAAGACAATTGAAGATGTATTTGATGAAGAAGTATTTGATTCTACTTTCTGGTTATATTGGAGAACTATGTTTGCATTTGAAAACTGGCACAGTGCATTGGAAATGAAGTTGTATTTCCAAAGATTTATCCATCATATTGGTGGACTACCAGATTTCTCTGCTTTAAAATTCACTAAATTCAATCAGTATGAATCCTTGATTCTTCCTATGCAGAAATACTTAGAGGCAGCAGGGGTACAGTTCCAGTTCAATACGGAAGTTACCAATGTATTATTTGATTTTGTAGGAAATAAGAAGATTGCAAAATCCATTCAATGTAAAGTAAATGGAGTTGAAGAGGAAATCGCTCTTACAGAAAATGATCTTGTATTTGTTACAAACGGCAGCTGTACGGAAGGAACAATCTATGGAGATCAGGATCACGCACCAGTTGGTAATGCAGAGGTTCGTACGAGCGGTTGTTGGAGTTTATGGAAGAAGATAGCTGCACAGGATGAAGCATTTGGACATCCAGAGAAGTTCTGTTCCGATATCGAAAAAACGAATTGGGAATCTGCTACTGTTACAACTTCAGACGATAAGATTATTTCATACATTGAAAATATCTGTAAGAGAGATCCAAGAAGCGGTAGAGTGGTTACTGGTGGTATCGTAAGTTGTCAGGATTCTAGCTGGCTTCTTAGCTGGACTATTAACAGACAGGGACAGTTTAAAGAACAGAAAAAGGATGAAGTCTGTGTATGGGTATACAGCTTATTTACCGACGTACCTGGTGATTACATTAAGAAACCGATGAAAGAATGTACTGGTAAGGAAATCACAGCAGAATGGTTATACCATTTGGGAGTTCCAGTGGATGAAATTGATGATCTTGCTGAGAACCATGCAGTTTGCGTTCCAACCATGATGCCATATATTACAGCATTCTTTATGCCAAGGGCAAAAGGTGACAGACCAGATGTTATTCCAGATGGTTGTGTAAACTTCGCATTCTTAGGTCTGTTTGCTGAAACACCAA
>CAJJLI010000479.1 GCA_905192625.1 uncultured Clostridium sp.
ACCTTCGGCGGCAAGTTCGACAAGTTCGGCTTCATCGTCACCACCGCAGACTGGGTAAGTATATCGTCTATTTGCAAATAATGTATCTTAAAACTCGTTTTTTAGACTACGTCCAAATAAGTTATTTAATACTGTTTTTGCGTCTTTATTATTGTATAAAACATCATATACTGCAGATGAGATTGGCAATTCTACTTGATATGTTTCACTTAAATTCATAAGGGCTTTTACCGTATAATATCCTTCCGCTAAATCCCTATAAGTTTCACCTTTTACAAACATTTCACCAAATTTACGATTATGGCTAAAAGGTGAAAAAACAGTCGCTTCATAATCACCAAGATGGCACAAACCATAGGCAGATAATTCATTACCACCCATTGCTTTGATTAGTCTTGCAACTTCTCTTGTTCCTCTTGACATCAATGCGCCTTTTAGCGTTGTCAGTTTAAGGCCATCTAACATACCAGCAGCGATTCCGATGACATTTTTTGCAGCTGCTCCAATTTCATTTCCTAATAAATCTTGACCATAATAAAATCGAATTAATTCACTTGAGAATTCATTCACTAACAATTCCTTCACCGATTCATTCTCACTATCAATTACCATGCAATTTGGTATTCCCTGATAAAACTCTTGAACATGCCCTGGCCCTAACCAAACTGCTACCGAATTCGATTCGTCCATATTGTCTTTAGCAATCTGTGACAATCTTCTTCCTGTGGAAATTTCAATTCCCTTCATGCATAATACAAATATTTTATCCTTTAAGTTATATGCTTTCAATTCCTCCATTAAATTCTGAAGTCCTTGTGCATTGATTGAAATAATAATCACTTCTGCTTCTGTCACACAATCTAAATCTGTTGAAAGGCATATTGATTCTGGCAATTCTAATAAATCATTTTTTCTTTCGATCATAAAGCGCTTCATATGTTCTGAGTTTTCTCTACCGTATAAAGAAACTTTATGATTTGTTTTATCTAAATACCAGGCAATCAAAGATCCCCAGCGTCCACATCCAATTACTGTTATATTCATTGTAACTCCTCTTTGCATATAAATTTAACCTTTAATATATATCAAGTAATTATACAATACATTTTTTATATTTCCAACTAAAATACAAAATTAGATATATGGTATTAGGGTGTCAAAAATATGCTTAGATATACCAGTCTAAAAAGAAATAAAGAAACTTAGAACTCCTGCAAATATAAGAACGATACCAACAATGCGATTAAGTACCAAAACAGAATCCGATGGTTCAGCATTTTTAAAGCGCCATCCATAGCCTATATACCATGATAAACTAGGTGCCGCTGTATTAAAAACACCCATAATGATTAGGATAATTGCTAACAGAGGATTCCCTTGAAATATTTTATTTTCTGTAGTTCTTTCAATTATTTCAATTAAATCCATACCATCCACATATGTTTCAGTATCATAATTATCACTATAACCACCTTGCCCCATATTTTCTGAACTAACCCACCAATAGTTCGCCCCATTTGGATAATAAATCGTTGTTTTATTTCCATTTAACTCATACTGATAAATTTGCCCGTTAGTAGAAATTGTACGAGCCGCTTTATCTACTTGTGCTATTATTCCATTATACTCTATTTCATGAATCGAACTTGATTCCTTAGAACAAGAACTAAAAAATAAAACACAAAATAATATATATATCATATAAACTTTTTTCATAAAACACCTCCATGACCTATGGGTTTTCATTGAACAAAATCTTTTTATGAATTTATTTAATATCCCTTTAATTGAGATACAATAACGAAATTGTTCGGATATGAAAACACCCAACAATGATAGCTCTAACAAGAGTTTTCATCGTTGGGATATGAGTAGTAATTCTAAAATTTATCTATTTTAGCAAACACCTTTACCATCAATAGAACATGCACTAACAGGTTTATTTTCAACTTCAGGAAGATTGATAAACTCTGCTATTTCAAAGGTTTTAGTACCATCTTCTAATATAAAAAACGGAATTCCTATTCTTCCTTCTTTTTTTATAGGTTCAAACATGCTCTCATGATCACGATAAGCTAAAAACTCTTTTAAAATAGTAGTTGACTCTGTAATATTTCGATAGTCGAGTTTAATATCTTCCAGTTGAATGAGTTGTTCTTTTGCGGCAACGCAATCGTTACAGATTGGTGCTCCATACATAATTAGTTTCATTCATTTCACTCCCTTTCTTATATATGTAACATATCACAATCTATGTTTTAATACAAGAAAAATGAATGATTCCATTATCTTTCTAAGAGATGAATTTCTTCTCCCTGGCAGTCCTCTGACTCATATAATTTATTTTTAGAGATATGATATGGTTCCTCATATCGCACTCTTCCACTTACACGAAGGTCATCCGTACTTCTTGCATATACCGCTGGTATGCTATGTGGATAAACATGACGGATTGAAGGTTGCTCATCAAAATAACCAGATGCTTGTGTTCCTTGGCTACACATTGTAACTTCAAGATTCGATATTGTAACGTTTTCAATTCTTGCATCCGCTTCTCCCGCAATAAACACGCTAGATTCTGCCTTCATGTAAATATGATCAAATGTAATATTTCTTAT
>CAJJLI010000480.1 GCA_905192625.1 uncultured Clostridium sp.
AGACATACTTCTTCAAAGTTTTTAGCTCTAACGCTTGGATCTTGTTCTCTTACTGGAACTCTTTTTAAAACGTCCATGATAAACCTCTTTTCTGCATAGTCTAATTCAAAGCGAATACTTACAAATTATGTTGCGATGCTTACCTTTTCACTAATCGTTACAAATTCCACAGCCACCATGATGTGTGTCGCCTTCTTTTTCACGTAGAAGTTTTCTGCCTTCGTCGGATTTATACATCTGCTGTCTCTTCATCGCTTCATCAAAATTCACTAAGTGCCCGTCAAATTCCGGACCATCCACACAAGCAAATTTCACTTCATTACCAACGGTGATTCGACATGCACCACACATACCAGTACCATCTACCATGATTGGATTCATACTCACGATTGTTTGAATTCCAAGTTCTTTTGTTAAAAGGCATACAAACTTCATCATAATAATTGGTCCAATGGCAATAACAAGATCGTATTCTTTTCCTTCATTATGTACCAAGTCTTTTATCTTATCGTTAACATTTCCTTTGAATGCATAAGAACCATCGTCTGTAGCAACATAAACGTTCTTAGCAACTGCTTTCATCTGCTCTTCTAATATGATTAAATCTTTGTTTCTTGCTCCAATGATACAATCAACCTCTACACCCTGTTCATGCATCCATTTTACTTGTGGATAAACAGGAGCTGTACCAACGCCACCAGCAACAAATAAAATCTTCTTGCTCTTTAATTCTTCAATTGGCTCATCAATTAGTTCGGATTTGCATCCAAGTGGACCTGTAAAATCACGGAATTCATCACCAACTTCATACTCTGCCATTCTTGTTGTAGATGTTCCAACCGCTTGAAATACAATCGTAACCGTTCCTTCTTCTTTATCATAGTCACAAATGGTAAGAGGAATTCTCTCTCCCTTTTCATCCATTTTAACAATGACAAATTGACCTGGATAACATTTTTTAGCAACTCTAGGTGCTAAAACATCCATTAGATAAATATTGTTCGCTAGAAGTTCCTTTTTCGTAATTTTGTACATACCAATCTCCCATTTCTGATTTTAGCTAGTTACTAAAACTAAATCGTTTAATTTGCGTTACTACTATAATACAACAACTCGTTAAAATATAATGTTAAATATATAACAAAGTTGCTTACACTATAACACATTATATACTAACTCCATATAAAAATCCAGCATTTTTCGAGCTGTTAAATTTTACTTTTGTATTTATCACAAACAATTTTTATAAAAGACTGTGTAAATTCACAAAATGCCATATTTTTTCTAGTTGTTGTGTATCTCAAAAATTTATTAAACCTTTCCAGTTCCCTTATTCTGCGAAAAGTTTGTTATGGAAAAGTCAAACTTTCAAAGTAGGAATCGAAGCAAAGGATTAAAGTTAGAATTATGATATTTTAAAATACTGAATGCTAATTATATCAATCCATACCTACATGTCTAACCTGCGAAGTTTAAATTAATAATAAAAAACTCTTCTATTTACAAAAACAGCTTGTATTAATTAATTTTCGTCATCTTCTATTCATACATTTTACCTTTTGAAAATATATTACATATAAGACAGTTTATAGATTTACAACCGGAGGATTTAAAATGTGTGGCATTGCTGGATTTTATAATTCGAATCATGATTATTTAGCGAGTGAAGCATATCAAAAAAATATACTTTGGAATATGTCAAATCGCATAAAACACCGTGGGCCAGACGAACAAGGAATCCATTTGTCCAAACATTTTGGTCTCGCCCATGCAAGACTTTCTATCATTGACTTAGTAACCGGTCAGCAACCAATGTTGCATACCGTTGGTAATTACACTTATGGAATTGTTTATAATGGAGAAGTTTATAATACAAAAGAATTAAAAGATGACTTGGTATTAAAAGGTTGGGATTTTAAAACAACCAGTGATACTGAGGTATTACTATATGGTTACATAGAATATGGACCTGAATTTGTAGAGCAAGTGAATGGTATTTTTGCCTTTGCAATCATGGATGAATACACCGATTCTTTGTATCTATTCCGTGACCATGCAGGTGTTAAGCCGTTATTTTATAGTATCATTGACAATACCATTGTATTTGCTTCTGAAATAAAAGCTATCTTTGAGTTTCCAGGAATTACACCAAAGCTAAATAAGAATGGTTTAAATGAAATCTTTAGCATAGGTCCTGCCAAAACCTATGGCTGTGGAGTATTTTACGGGGTAGATGAAGTATTACCAGGCCATGTGCTACAGTACCGTGATTCTGTTTTAAAAACCTATCCATATTTTCAACTAGTTAGTAAGCCTCATGAAGACAGCTATGAAGAAACATTAGAAAAAACCGCATTTTTAGTAGAAGATGCAATCAAGCGTCAAATGATATCGGATGTCCCAATCTGCACTTTTTTATCTGGAGGAATTGATAGCTCTATTGTATCGTCTGTTTGTGCTAGAGAATTGAAAAAAAAGAACCTTGCACTTGATACCTACTCCTTTGACTTTGTAAACAATGACACTTATTTTAAATCCAACTTCTTTCAACCATCCAGGGATCTTCCCTATGTAAAGAAGATGGTAG
>CAJJLI010000481.1 GCA_905192625.1 uncultured Clostridium sp.
GAATCGTAAAATGGACATTTGAAGTTGATATGAAGAGAAATAAAAAAGTATGTAGTGTAGATAAGGCAAATGTACTTGATACTTCAAGATTGTGGAGAGAGGTAGTAAAAGAGGTGTCAGCAGAATATCCTGAGGTTACTCTTAGCGATATGCTCGTTGATAACTGTGCAATGCAAATGGTAAAAGATCCAAAACAATTTGATGTAGTACTTACTGAAAATATGTTTGGTGATATCTTGTCTGATGAAGCTAGCATGGTTACTGGATCCATCGGAATGCTAGCATCTGCAAGTCTAGGAGAAACGAAATTAGGTTTATATGAACCAAGCCATGGTTCAGCACCAGACATAGCAGGCCAGGATAAGGCAAATCCGATTGCAACAATTTTATCCGCAGCAATGATGCTTCGATATTCCTTTGATTTAGAAAAAGAAGCAGACAGTATCGAACATGCGGTTAAGAAAGTGTTAGACAAAGGATATCGTACGGTTGATATTATGTCAGAAGGTTGCACACTTGTTGGAACAGTTAAAATGGGTAATTTAATTGCAGAAGAATTGGCGTAATGTTTAAAAAGAGTTCGTGATAGACTAAACAATGTTTATATTAAAAAAGTTTGTAATAGATTAAAAATATTAGTTCTGGAATAGTAGTTATGAAATAATAGAAGTGGTGAATTTAAATATCATTGTTATGAAATTAATAAGCAATAAGCGTAGATGTAATTGTTATGGACTAGGGATTTTGATGATTTTAAATGACAAAAATATAAAATTGCTATTAAGTATTCAATTTGCGAATGCAAAGATGGGCTTTCTGTGATAATATGATAAGGAATTATTAAACACAAATTGGAGGTTACAATGGCAAACGCAATTAAGAAATTAACATTTATTTTAGTGCCACTGACAATTTTATTTTTTGTCACAACATTTATCGCTGGTAATGCAGAACATGCGGGGGGATTCTATTCTGCACTCACAATCTGCGCAAATATATTATTGGTAGTATTGCCGATTTTATTTGTAGTAACACTTGGACTTGGGATGGCTGTTATGTTAAAAGTTATCATGTCAAGTCAGATGAGCACGGTTGGTAGAAAACAGCATGAAAAATTACCTATGGCGCATTTTATAGCGAGTATTATTTGTTTTGTATTATATTTTATTTTTATTTACAATATATTTTCGACAGGTGCTTAATTCGAATTTGTGTTAAATCGTCGGGGATTCCTCTACCATGAGTCTATTCTCGATTGAAATGTTCTTATTAAGTACAGTGGTACAAAAAGAAAGGCGGGATTTCACATGGGAATGACGATGACACAAAAAATCTTGGCGGCACATGCAGGATTAGAGTCTGTATGTGCTGGTCAATTAATTGAAGCAAATCTTGATATGGTTCTTGCAAATGATATTACAGGTCCAGTTGCAATTCATGAAATTGAAAAATTGAATAAAAAGACAGTATTTGATAGGGACAAAATTGCACTCGTACCAGATCATTTTACGCCAAATAAAGATATCAAATCTGCGGAACATTGTAAATGCTTAAGAGAATTTGCAAAAGCTCATGATATTACGAACTATTTTGAAATTGGCGAGATGGGTATAGAACATGCCCTTTTACCTGAAAAGGGATTAATTGTTGCAGGGGAAACTTGTATTGGTGCGGATTCACATACTTGTACTTATGGTGCTTTGGGTGCCTTTTCAACAGGAGTTGGAAGTACAGATATGGGAGCTGGTATGATTACTGGAAAAGCATGGTTTAAAGTGCCATCTGCGATCAAGTTTATACTTACTGGAAAGCCAAAAAAATGGGTTAGTGGGAAAGATATTATTTTACATATTATCGGTATGATAGGCGTTGATGGTGCCTTATATAAATCCATGGAGTTTGTTGGAGATGGAATCAGAAATTTAACAATGGACGATCGTTTTACTATTGCTAACATGGCAATTGAAGCAGGGGCGAAAAATGGTATCTTCCCAGTGGATGACTTGACCATTGAGTATATAAAAGAACACTCCAAAAAAGAGTATACAATTTATGAAGCGGACGAAGACGCAGTCTATGATGAAACTTACACAATTGATTTATCAAAGTTAGAGACAACGGTTGCTTTTCCACATCTTCCAGAGAATACAAGAACAGTAAAAGAAGCTGGTGAAGTAAAGATTGACCAAGTGGTAATTGGATCTTGTACCAACGGAAGAATTGGAGATTTAAGGGCAGCGGCACAAGTGCTAGAAGGTAGAAAAGTTGCGCCAGGAATGCGTGTTATCATTTTCCCTGCAACGCAAGCAATTTATCTTCAGGCAATTGAAGAAGGCTTAATTCAAACTTTCATAAAGGCGGGAGCAGTGGTTAGTACACCAACTTGCGGTCCTTGCTTAGGTGGTCACATGGGAATATTAGCAGCTGGTGAAAGAGCGATTTCAACAACAAATCGAAATTTCGTTGGACGTATGGGACATGTGGAGTCAGAAGTTTATTTAGCAAGTCCAGCCGTTGCAGCAGCAAGTGCCGTAACTGGAAAGATTAGTGAACCTTCGGAACTTGGAATCTAGTT
>CAJJLI010000482.1 GCA_905192625.1 uncultured Clostridium sp.
CTGGCCAGTCTATTCTGCTATGTTTTGTTCTGCATGTTTCCGTTTTCTTTTTATACTCTCTTGGATCCTTGGAAGCTATCGGTTATGCACAAATGTATCCAGAGAGAGTCGCTGGAATTGTATTTTTAGATTCAGGAAGCCCAGAGTTTTATAGTACAGATTCAGAACTTCTTGCCAAAACGGTGAACCGTGGATCAGCCTTTGTGAGAACGGTTGCAATTAATCGTTTATTAGGTGAGTTCGGGCTTTTCTTACCAATCTATGGTGAAAATATTAGAAATCGGCAATTGCCTGAGGAAGTAAAAAATTTAGACAAAGCGATGTACTATCAGTTTGCAGGAAATTCCTCCTCTCTTGATACTATTTCACTTATTAATGAAAATGCAATGAAAGTTCTTGCTGAATCGTTGTTAGGTAATATACCTATACTTGTTCTTTCTTCTGACAGTGGTGATGAATGGAATGAGGTTCAAAAGCAGCTTGCGTCATGGTCTGAAAATAGCAAGCAAATAATAATTAGGGACTCAGAACACTATTTATATTGGTCAAATTATAACGAAGTTGAAGAATATATCGCTGCATTTGTTGATGAAAATATAAAGTAAGAAAATGCAAAAGAATTCATATAATTACGTTGGATGGTTGTTCGTAGAGTTATTAAAGGTAGATATAGTGGAATAAAAATACATTTTTAAAATTGACAATATAGCAAAAATTTGTTAGTATGTTGCTAGCAAATTGAATATGAACTTCGGGGCAGGGTGAAATTCCCTACTGGCGGTATAGTCCGCGAACCTTTTAGGCCGATTTGGTGACTGTAGCATCATGCAACAGAATTCCAAAACCAACAGTATAGTCTGGATGAAAGAAGTAAGTATGGATTAGAGAATAATTACGTTTATGTGTAGCAGAAGTGACCACATAACGTGATAATTATTTTAAAACATTTTTTAGCCGAAGATATTTTTATCTTCGGTTTTTTGTGTTTTGAGTTTTAATCTAGATTTCACCAATGACATAAAAACGCTCCATTTAGGAAATGTACTCACTTGAACGGATTTATTTAAATTCACCAGTTCCTGAGGAGCTATTTGATATCTTATTAAAATGAGTACAAGAGGAATCCGAGTGTAGAAACACTATGGGTTCCTACTTTCCCAATCGCTCAGTTTGCAAAAAATAAGCGAATACCCTATAGGGTAGGAAAGGATTTATATGAAAAAAAAGATGAATTTAAAAACGTTAGTAGCAACAGCAATGCTTGCAGCATTGGGAGGAGTATTAATGAGCATGGAGATATCGGTGCCATTAATGCCACCATTTTATAAGTTGGACCTTAGCGATGTACCGTCTATCATTGCGTTGTTTGCATTTGGTCCTTTGTCAGGTGCAGCTGTTGAAGTAATCAAAATACTGATTAAGATTGTAACGGTTGGAACAAATACAGCTTATGTTGGAGAGTTTGCTAATCTACTTGGTGTTGCTATATTTATCATACCTTTATGGCTTGTATATCGAGGGATGAATAATTCAAACAGAGGAGCAAAGATAGCACTATTAGTTTCGGTGCCAATTAGAGTTGCATTCTCGTGTATTGTAAATGCGTTTATAACATTGCCGCTTTATGCAGAGGCAATGGACATTTCTCTTGATGCAGTAGTTCAAACAGTAGCTAGCGTTAACCCAGCAATTACAAACTTAACAACATTTATAGTGCTTGCAACAATTCCGTTTAATTTACTAAAAAATACATTGAATTGCATCATCGCATATAGGCTATATAAAAGATTATCACAGTCAAATGTACTTGAGAGGAGATTTATTTAGCTATGATCCAAAATTATAGAGAAATGACAAGACTAGAGATGGAACAGGTGGATAAGGGGGAGACTATTGTAATGATTCCTGTGGGAGCAATTGAACAGCATGGTAATCATGCGCCACTTGGAACAGATAATATAATCGCAGAAGCAATGCTTGATTATCTGAAGGAAGAATTGCCAGAAGATTTTCCGATGCTTTACTTTCCAGTAATTCCAGTTGGGCTTAGCACAGAGCACAAGAATTTCTGTGGTTCCATTACATTAAAACCAGATACGTATTATCATATGCTTTATGATATATGTGTAAGTTTGCATCATCATGGATTCAAAAAGATTGCATTTCTAGTTTGTCATGGGGGTAATACGCCAATAATTCAGATTTTAAGTAGAGAACTAAGAAGTGAGTACGGAATTTCAGCATTTATTTTATCTTCAGGAGCATTTAATCATCCAGATGTTAAAGCAACTGTCTCGGCAGGGAATATATGGGATTTTCATGGCGGAGAGATGGAGACATCAATGGTGATGGCAGTGTATCCAGAAAGTGTAAAAATAGATACAGCAGTTGCAGGACGACCAGAGCCATTTGTTGATAATAAGGCATTACTCCCTTATGGAGCAGTTTCCGTGGGATGGGTATCTGAAGATTGGAAAGATAAAGATGGGAAACCGATTGGTATTGGTGGAGATCCATCAGGGGCATCGGCAAAAAAAGGTGATATAATTCTA
>CAJJLI010000483.1 GCA_905192625.1 uncultured Clostridium sp.
ATTATTGGCATATGTCTAAAATGGAGTTTTTCACTCTTTATTCGTATGCTAAGATTTATTTAAATTTAATTGATTTTTTTTAAGTATAGACTTGAAAATCCTTAGCAGGTATGACTTAACGCCATAAAATTCCTTGATAATTTCTTGGTTTAACATAAAAAATCCCACTACCTATCGTGTGTAAGTTACGATAGATAATGGGATTTGGATGTATACTTCATTTTAT
The DNA here is from genome assembly GCA_905192625.1 of uncultured Clostridium sp. Taxonomy (GTDB): domain Bacteria; phylum Bacillota; class Clostridia; order Lachnospirales; family Lachnospiraceae; genus Lachnoclostridium. The sequence goes on from CAJJLI010000483.1 coordinate 227, forward strand.
CACAAAAAGTATACAGTTTTTCATCACTGGTTCATTTTTTTACATCTAAAACTGCAAAAACCCAGTGTTGAATGGCTTTTATTCCTCTTCGTCTGGTTCATCCCAGTTATGATATACTTCTTGAACGTCATCATCCTCATCTAATAAAGCAAGCGTACGATTGATGTTTTTAAGATCTTGCTCATCTGTTAAAGTAACATAAGTCTGAGGAATCATAGTAACATCAGCAGAAGCCATTGGAATTCCTGCATTTTCAAGTGCTTCACGAACTGCACTAAAGCTATCTGGATCAGTAAAAATTTCAAAGCTGTCTTCTTCCTCGCTAAAGTCCTCTGCCCCAGCATCAAGTGCAATCATCATAAGCTCATCTGCATCTAATTTACATTCTTCTTTATCAATTAAGATCTGACCTTTTTTATCAAACATATAAGATACGCAACCTGGTGTTCCAACGTTACCGTTTCCTTTAGTAAACGCATTTCTTACATTAGCTGCGGTTCTATTTTTATTATCAGTTAATGCCTCAACAATGATTGCTGTTCCACTTGGACCATAACCCTCATAAGTAACAAATTCATAGTCAACGCCACCATTATCACCAGCAGCTTTTTTAATACTACGATCGATGGTGTCATTTGGCATGTTATTGGATTTTGCTTTGGCAATTATATCTTTTAATTTGCTATTGTTATTTGGGTCTGGGCCACCCTCTTTTACAGCAACTGCAATTTCACGACCGATTCTTGTAAAAATCTTACCTTTTACAGCATCGTTCTTTTCTTTTTTATGTTTAATGTTTGCAAATTTAGAATGTCCTGACATGTTAAACTCCTTCTATATGTTTTCTAATGATTCTATTCTTCCGTCTGTATCTTTGAAGTTCTTTTAAAAATCACTCAAAGTATATTTTATCACGAATCTCCAAGTGAATCAAGAATTATACTAAATTGAATACTATTCTTTACCATTCACGATTTTCGATAATTTTTCCATAACAGTTACTGTTTCTTCAACCGAACGAATTGCACACATAATTGTATCATCACCTGCGATACAACCAACGATTCCATCGAAATGAAGTGCATCCAAAGCTGCTGCAACGGCCATTGCCATACCAGATACCGTTTTAACTACCATGATATTTTGTGCCATATCCATTGATATAAACCCATCTCGCAATACTCGAATGTACTTGTCGGTAATCCCAACTTCTTGGGTTTGTAAAGCAACATATTTTTGCTTTCCTCCGTCTGTAGCTACTTTAGTCAACTTTAATTCGCGAATGTCTCTTGATATGGTTGCTTGTGTTACATTATAACCAGCCTCAAGTAATAATTCCGCCAATTCTTCCTGAGTTTCTATATTGTATTTTTGTGTTAGTTCGATTATTTTACTTTGTCTCCCTATTTTCATCGTCTGCTCCTATCTACCTTATTTACAGATTTTTAGGGGGATTATAAATGATTGGCATCCCCAAGTTTCGTTCTTAAAATATGAAAAAAATTAGTTTTTCCTACACATATTAGATTCGTCACTTCTATCGCTTTACCAATTTCAATACTATCTCCAGCCTTTAATTGTATTGCCCTACAACCATCAATCGTTGCAATTGCCTCTTCTTCTTGCGTTTTTTTACTTTCACGTATTTTAATCGTTACCTTGTCATTACTTGCAACTACAATGCTTCTTGCATTCAACGAATGTGGACAAATTGGAGTTATTATAGTAAGCTCAGCCTCCGGAGTTACCACCGGTCCTCCAGCAGATAAGTTGTATCCTGTCGATCCTGTTGGTGTTGAAACAATAACGCCATCACCTCGAAAATCATTCACAAATTTACCATTTACATAGATACTAACCCCAATAATCCTAGAAAAACCACTTCTTGTTATTACAATATCATTCAAAGCCGATGTCGAATTACTATATTCAAACTCATCTTCCGCGTCTTGAATTACATTCGCATGTAGCATCATACGTTTTTCGATTGTATAGTCATCCACAAACAATGCATCCAGAGCTTGCCACACATTTTGTAATTCTGTTTCAGCCAAAAAACCTAATGTGCCTAAATTGATACCTAGGATTGGTATGTCATAGCCTAACAAATCGTGAGCTGCCTGTAAAATAGTCCCATCACCACCGAGTACAATCGCACATTCCGTGTTTCTTGGTATCGTAGTCGCATCTGTATAGTAACCATTTTGCGTATCTTGTTCCTCCGCAAGAAATACTTCCATCTTATTTGACTTAAGATACTCTATGATTTTATTTGTTATTTCCAAATTCGTATCTTTTTCCCGATTTGTAATAATACAAAAGCGTT
>CAJJLI010000484.1 GCA_905192625.1 uncultured Clostridium sp.
GTGTAGTTATTACTTATGGTTTCATTTACAAAATCACTCTCATCAGAGACCACTTGTTGCTCTGTGTCTGACTCTGCTTTTATGGAATAACTCTGTACATTACTAAATACAATCGCAAGAACTAAGCTTAGTGCTATAATACGGTTAAAGCATTGCTGCTTCATAAGAAACCTCCTTATAACAATTCCAATTCAAGATGTAAAACGCTGCAAGCAGGAATTTTAAATTGCAAACCTTTTTCTGTTATTTTATAATCAGAAAACTCAACCGGGTAAACTTTGTTTGGTTGTTCAAATGTATTATGTTCTTTCATCTCATTCACCAAAACTGTTCCCTTTACGGATTTTACTAAAGCTTCCGTTAAAACAGTTTCAATCTCATAATCTTCTGTAATGGATAAATTATTCAGTGTAATATGAATCTTACCATCCTTCGACTCAGAAACAGATTCATGTAGATTTGGAACTTGATATGTTTCCTCTAAACCAATTTTTTCAGTTTCTATGTAACTATCGATTAATTCTGCATCCTGATGTACCTGATACATATGAAAAACATGGTACGTAGGAGTTAATAGCATCTTCTCGCCTTCTGTTAAAATAACTGCTTGTAATACATTCACAAGTTGTGCTATATTTGCCATTTTTACACGATCACAATTTTTATTAAAAATATTTAGATTTATTCCTGCGACCAAAGCATCACGCATTGTATTTTGTTGATATAAAAATCCAGGATTTGTTCCAGGTTCGCAACTAAACCATGTTCCCCATTCATCCACGATCATTCCTATCTTTTTCTCTGGATCAAATTCATCCATAATAGCTCCGTGACGCTTGATGAGAGTTTCCATATAAAGTGTTTTACTTAATGTTTTATACCATGTTTTATCATCGAAATCCGTTGCACTTCCTTTGTTTTCCCAACCTTCTGGATGGGTATAGTAATGAAGTGAAAGTCCATCCATAAATCCATGGAACTGTCTTGGTGCATGATCATATGTAGTTTCTAATATTTTTCGTGTCCATTCATAATCATCTACATTAGCACCACAGGCTATTTTATAAATTGGTTTGCTATGGTCATAGGTTCTGACATATGTTTGATATCTTCTATATTCATTCCCGTAATATTCTGGAGTCATATTGCCACCACAGCCCCAGTTTTCGTTTCCGACAGCGAAATAATCAACCCTCCATGGTTTCTCGTGACCATTTTTTGCTCTAAGATCTGCCATTGGTGAAACACCTTCAAATGTTAAATACTCAACCCATTCCGACATTTCTCTTACGGTACCACTTCCAACATTACCGTTGATATACGCTTTGCAATTAAGTTGTCTACATAACTCCATAAATTCATGTGTACCAAAGCTGTTATCTTCTACTACACCACCCCAATGCGTATTTATCATCTTTTTACGATTTTCTTTTGGTCCAATTCCATCCATCCAGTGGTATTCATCAGCAAAACAACCACCCGGCCAACGAAGCACTGGTATTCTCATATCTTTTAATGCTGTTATAACATCATTTCTCATGCCATTTGTGTTTGGAATTGTTGAATCTTCTCCTACAAAAATTCCCTCGTAAATACATCTTCCAAGATGCTCTGAGAAATGGCCATAAATTTCAGGATTAATATGCCCTTTTTTAATTTTTGGATTTACAAATAGTTTTGCCATCGTGTCCTCCTGTTTTCTCCTGTTTTCTTCTTTTACCTTCTAAATTTGATATGAAACTATATAGCTTTGAATGAGTATTTTAAAATCATTCATTATTTCCTTTAATATACTATACTATTGTTTAATTAAAAACTTTAACATTAAGTAATTAAATTAACATATTATAACAATACTACCAATTTGAACAAACGTCAAGATATTTATTGGATATTTTTTGTGATTTTAACCATATGTTTCAGTAATTAAAATAAAACATTGACTTTAAAAATGAAGAATCTTATAATTACTGTATTCATATTTAGCGTATTCATATAATAGATTGCCAAGAATTGCGGACATTCATAAAACTTCCTTTTTAACTTAGAAATACTTAGATTTAGAATCTAGATGTTCGCGTAATATTTATTTAACATGATTCATTTCGTACTAAAATTCTAGTTTTGACACTCAAATCTATAATTAAATAGTATAATAATTACATTAATAATAAATCAAATATTCATTTGTACATTAATTACATAACAATAAAACAAATTATGGAGGAAGCATTACATGTTATACTTAAAGTCATTACAAGAGGCAGAGGAAGTGTTTAAAGCATTAAGCGCCCCGATGAGATTAAAAATAATGGAAATGATATATGAAGACAGCGAACTTAGCATGAATGACTTAGCAGAATCTTTGGAATTAACCAATAGCGCTATTTCCATGCATGTTAGTAAATTAGAACAAGCTGGATTAGTTAACGTTCAAACTACGGCTGGTAAACGAGGTAATATGAAAATCATAAAACCTCGCCACGACCGCCTAATGATTGATTTGGCTCCTGTTAGAGAGACTAGAAAATTTTATCAAGAT
>CAJJLI010000485.1 GCA_905192625.1 uncultured Clostridium sp.
TATAGTACATATGGATTTTGAAGAGGGACTTCGCTTTGTTCGTAGTAAACAGGATGAGTATGATCTAATAATCGTCGACTGCGCAGATCCGTTTGGACCCGCGGAAGGATTATTTACACGAGAATTTTATGGGAACTGCTTTAAGGCCTTACATGAGGATGGGATATTAATAAACCAACATGAAAGTCCATTTTACAATGAACATTCAAAGACCGTACAAAAAGCACATAAGCATATTACAACAGTGTTCCCACTTAGTACGGTGTATCAATGTCATATTCCTTCCTATCCATCTGGGCATTGGCTGTTTGGATTTGCTTCTAAGAAATACGATCCGATTCTTGACTTAAACGAAGAAAAGTGGAATGCATTAAAATTGTCGGTTCGATATTATAATACAGACCTTCATAAAGGTTGTTTTTGCCTACCGAATTACGTAAAGGAGTTGTTACAAAAACATGAATAAAAATATACACACGTTTATTGGTTGTGAGGCAGAATACGAGGAAAGTAAGATTGTTATCTTTGGAGCTCCCTTTGATAGTACGACTTCTTATCGTCCAGGGACTAGATTTGCGAGTTCAGCAATTCGTAATGAAAGTTATGGAGTAGAGACTTATAGCCCTTACCAAGATAAAGATTTACTTGACTACATGGTATTTGACGGAGGGGATTTAGAGCTTCCCTTTGGTAGTCCAGAAAGAGCACTTGCAATGATAGAAGCATATGCAGGGAAACTATTGGACGATAAAAAACTACCACTTATGATTGGTGGCGAACATCTCGTAACACTTGGTATGGTGCGTAGTGCGGTAGCGATGTATCCGAATCTTCATATTTTGCATTTTGATGCACATGCGGATTTAAGAGAGGAGTATTTAGGAGTTACTCTATCTCATGCTACAGTTATGAGGCGTTGTCATGATTTGGTTGGAGATAATAAAATCTTTCAGTTTGGAATCCGAAGTGGTGACAAAGAAGAGTTTTTATGGGCAAAAGAGCATGTAACGACTTGCAAATTTAATTTCGAAACCTTGGATCATGTGATAGACCTACTTTGTAATGTGCCCGTATATGTTACCCTTGACTTGGATGTACTTGATCCATCTGTGTTCCCAGGGACGGGAACGCCAGAGGCAGGCGGAGTTACTTTTATGGAGCTATTGGAGGCGCTTAAAAAAGTAAGTAAATTAAATGTAGTAGCATTTGATATGAATGAATTATCACCAATTTATGATCAAAGTGGTTCGTCTACTGCACTTGCTTGTAAGCTTTTGCGAGAGATCTTATTGATGTTGTCATAGTAGGTAAGTTATAAACCATTTAAGTATATAGTTATTAAAGATTTAGGAGGAAATGAAATGGGAAGAGCGTTAATTATTGGAGCTGGTGGAGTAGCTGGTGTAGTAGTGCATAAATGTTGGCAAAATGCTGAGGTATTTGAAGAAATCTGTATTGCAAGTAGAACGAAATCAAAATGTGATGCTTTAAAAGAAAAGCTAGATGCAATGGAGAATACGTATTGTAATAAAAAAACTAAGATTACAACAGCTAAAGTTGATGCAGATAATGTAGATGAATTAGTAGCACTAATTCGTGAATATAAACCTGATCTTGTTATTAATGTAGCATTACCTTATCAAGATCTTAGCATTATGGATGCTTGCGTTGAAACAAAAACAAATTATTTAGATACTGCAAATTATGAACCAATCGATACTGCCAAGTTTGAATATAAGTGGCAGTGGGATTACCGTGAGAAATTTGAGAAAGCAGGTATTACTGCAGTTCTTGGATGTGGATTTGATCCAGGGGTAACAGGAGTTTTCTCAGCATATGCCATGAAACATTATTTTGATGAAATTCATGAAATTGATATTTTGGATTGCAATGCTGGAGATCATGGATATCCATTTGCTACTAACTTTAATCCTGAAATTAATATTCGAGAGGTTTCAGCAAACGGTAGCTACTGGGAAAATGGTGAATGGGTAGAGACAAAACCAATGGAAATTAAAAGAGTATATAATTTCCCTGAGATCGGTGAAAAAGATATGTATCTATTACACCATGAGGAATTGGAATCGTTAGCTCTAAATATCAAAGGAATCAAACGTATTCGTTTCTTTATGACCTTTGGACAGAGTTATCTTACACACTTAAAGTGTTTAGAAAATGTAGGAATGACATCAATTGAGCCAATCGAATTTGAGGGGAAGAAAATCGTTCCATTGCAGTTTTTAAAAGCAGTGTTACCAGACCCTGCAAGTCTTGGACCTAGAACCATTGGTAAAACAAACATTGGTTGTATCTTTAAGGGTGTTAAAGATGGAAAAGAAGTGAACTATTACGTTTATAATGTTTGTGATCATCAAGATTGCTATCGTGAGGTTGGATCTCAAGCCATTTCTTATACGACAGGAGTGCCAGCTATGATTGGTGCAATGATGGTGATGAAAGGTTTATGGAATAAAAAAGGCGTTTACAATGTAGAGGAGTTTGATCCAGATCCATTCATGGAGTCATTAA
>CAJJLI010000486.1 GCA_905192625.1 uncultured Clostridium sp.
CGGAGTTGAGCTTCTTGGCATAGATGGTGGATTTTTAGAAGGAAACTCCAACATTGTTCATTTTCCGAATGGTTGGGTATGGAATAAGGAAGAGGCAGGTTCTTTTACGTTTACGATGAAGGGTAGAAATCTGTTTCTATTGTACAAAGAGGACAATAGTGAGAATATGGGAAATATTGAAGTCTATATTGATGGTAAGAAAAAAGAGACCGTCTATGGCAATTCACCATCGGGCTGGAATAATCCAGAAGTAGCATTGCTGCTAAATGAGGTAGAAGAAGGGGAGCATACGGTTGAAATACGGATGAGTGCAGATTCTATTCAGAAGAATTTTCACATTCTTGGACTTGGAACAACCGGTGAAATTTATAGTGTAAAGAGGGTGACAAAGGACATGATTCCATTGGAAGAGAGAGCAATTTTAAATGTAGGAAATACGAAAAGAATACAAAATCTTATGGCGCGTGCAAATAATGGTGAAGATATTACAGTCGGTTTCATCGGCGGTTCCATTACGATGGGGTCCGGGGCATCCAGTAGTGAGCATTGCTATGCAAAACAAGTCTTTGATTGGTGGTGTGAAAGCTATCCTAATTCAAATGTGACCTTTGTAAATGCAGGAATTGGAGCAACGACCTCTCAATTTGCTTGTGCAAGAGTTTGGGATGATTTACTGCAATATGAACCAGATTTTGTTGTTGTAGAATTTAGTGTAAATGATGATTCTAGAGATGTTTTTAAAGATAGTTATGAGAGTCTTTTGCGCGGGATACTGAGTGCGGAAAATCAACCTGCTGTGATGGTTTTAAATATGGTTAGTTATAATAATGGTAACAACGTTCAAACCATGCACAACGAAATTGCACGTGCTTATGATTTACCTATTGTAAGCATGAAAGAGAGTGTATTTAAAGAGATATTACTAGGAAAGGTTACCCCTACTGATGTTTCAGGGGATAATCTTCATCCAAATGATGTAGGGCATACATATGGAGCAAGAATAGTAACCAATTATCTCGAAAAGGTGAAGCAAGGAACTTATACGACCACAACTGAGTATGAAATTCCAGAAAAACGAAGTGCATGTGTGGGAATGACATTAACCAGATATAATAACACAAGTATCACCCCAATGTTAGAAGGTTTTGTAGCGGATGATAGAGAACAACATGGAATAACGGATGTATTCAAACGAGGATTTACTGCAAAGAATGAGGGAGACCGCATTACGTTTGAAGTTGCTGGTGGAAATATTTCCATACAGTACAAAAGGACCAATTCATTAGGTACACCAAAAGCCATTGCGATAATTGATGGAAATGAAGAGAAAGCAATCGCTTTGGATGGTAATTTTGTTGATGGTTGGGGAGATTGGCTGTATATGCACGATCTTTTGGTGAATGGTGAAAATGGAAAACATAGTGTTGAGATTCGTATCATCGAGAGTGGAGAGAAAGATTTTAATTTAGTATCTATAATTGTAGGGGAATCGGACAAATAGCATGTTAAGAGAATGTATCAAACCTGAATTCACATCATAAATATTTCATGAACTATTAATTTTATTTCTTCTTGATGAAACTTATCTACCTAACATAGTGCATTTCATCTGATTTATCTGGAAGATATAGATGCACTAAGTACTTTGAATTAATTGAAACCGAAATCAACTATAATATATTCATAGAAAGCTCCGATATAATGTATAGAAACATAAATTCATGATAAAGATGTCAGATGTAACGCTTATGTATTCGATACAAAGGAGTGAATCTATGAATATTAATTCGAGGTATTATAATTATTCGAGTTCTTTATTTACAACGAATTCGCAAAGTTCATCACAGCGTGACAACTTTTTAGGCGATTATCTTAGTATTAAAAATGGTAGCTATAAGAAATTATTAAAAGCTTATTATGAAAAGCAAGAAGCAGAAGGAAATAATACCAATGGTGTATTAGTGAATGATTCTACGGCAAAAGCTGAATATTTAACAGCGAAACAAGATGCAGATCTTCTGATGAAAGAGGTAAGTAAGCTTTTAGAAAAGGGAAAAGATTCTTTATTTCATAAGAAAGATCTTAGCACCTCGGATGAATCTACCACAAATAATACCGAGGGAGGAGAAAGCTCTTCACAATACGATATGGTTGGAATTAAAACTGCACTAAAGAACTATATCAAGGCATATAATTCTGTGTTAGATTCTGCAAGCAATACAGATAATGTATCAATTTTGCGAAAAGCCGCATTTATGACAGGAGCAACAGCTGCAAACTCAAAATTGTTAGATAAAATAGGAATTTCAGTTGCATCGGATAATAAATTATCACTTGATTTAGCCGATTTTAATGATGCTGACATCAATGATATCAAAACACTATTTCAAGGGAACAATTCCTATGCAGGTAAAGTTTATGCAAAGGCATTTGAGATAAGCAATGAAGCATTTGTTAGCATGAATCGCAATAAATTATATGGTATGGATGGTAAGTATAGTTTAACGAATCAAAATGGCATGTACTATA
>CAJJLI010000487.1 GCA_905192625.1 uncultured Clostridium sp.
CTTTGTATTTGCGAATGCATTTAATAAAGACAAGATACAAGTACTTGATTATTATGTTTATGTTATAAGCATGGGTGGTGGAAACACTTATTCCTTAGCGGTTGCTATCGGTATCTTAAAAAGCCTGGTAAGTGTAACTTTATTATTCTTAGTAAATAAACTTTCAAAGGCTGTACGTGGCGAAACAATTGTATAGGAAGGGGGATTTCCGTGAATAAGAAATTATTGAAAAGAAAAAAACAACTAAAACCTGGTGAGATCATATTTAATATCTGCAATTATACTTTTTTTATCGTATTTTCCATCATGTGTATTTTTCCATTTTATTATTTGATTATCAATACCATTAGTAACAATGAGCTTAGCAATCGTGGGTTAATAAATTTAATTCCGAGAGGAATTCATTTTAAGAATTACGTAGAAGCACTTAAGATTGATGGATTTTTACAATCTGCATGGATTTCAGTAGCTAGAACAGTGATTGGAACTGCTTGTACGGCGCTTGCCTCAGCTTTTCTAGGATTCTTGTTTTCTCAAAAGAAAATGTGGGCAAGAACATTTTGGTATCGCTTTATGATAATTACGATGTATTTTAATGCCGGATTGATTTCTAGTTATATAATTATTCTTAACTTAAAATTAACCAATAATTTTCTGGTATATATTATTCCGTTGATTGTTCAGCCGTTTAATATCATATTAGTAAAAACCTTTGTGGAATCTTTGCCATCGTCATTACAAGAGGCTGCTGAAATTGATGGCGCGGGTCCAATACAGATATTTTCCAGAATAGTTTTTCCGCTGACAACTCCAATCTTAGCAACAATCTCTATTTTTGCAGCTGTACAGCAGTGGAATTCATTTCAAGACACGATGTTATACATATCCGAAAAATCATTATATGCCCTTCAATATAGAGTATACACATATATCAACCAAGCGAATTCAGTAGCACTTGCATTGAAAAATTCGAGTTTATCGGATAGTTCGATCATTAACTTAGCCACACAACAGACACCAACTTCGGTGCGTATGACGGTTACAGTAATTACAGTGTTACCAATTTTATTTATATATCCAATTTTCCAAAGACATTTTGTGAAAGGAATCATGATTGGGGCAATTAAAGGTTAGTTATGGGCATTCCAGGAAGATAGTATTTCCTGAGCTATATATTAAAAAGGAGGATGAAGTATGAAAAAAAGATCTGTAAAAATTGTAGCACTCATGCTTACACTAGTTATGGTATTTTCTTTGGCGGGTTGCGGAAAGAAAAATGGGGGGAAAACAGTATCAAACGAGTCACCGACCAAGGGAGAAACTCAAGCAACGGCAACTCCTGCAGGAGACAAAGAAAATAGTGGGGAAACGAAAGAGAAAACTTATGATGAATTTTTAACGGTAGATGTGTTTGCAACAGAAGCAAACTATGAAGGTCTTCAACCAGGATGGTTTGCAAAGGTAGTAAAAGATAAATTTAATATGGAGCTTAATATTATCTCTCCTAACGTTAGTGGTGGTGGTGATACCTTATTTACGACACGTTCTGCTGCTGGTAATTTAGGAGATATCATTATTGTTGGTTCTGAAAATGGAAGATTGCAAAACTGTGTGACGGCTGGATTATTATATGATATTACAGATTTGGTAAATTCCAGTGAAGTATTTTCACAGTATAGTTTAGCAGTTGATAAGGTAAAAGGGTTGGTTAGCGATGGAAAGGTATATGCGATTCCAAAGCAAGTTTCAGCTCAAGCTGCAACGGAACCATCTGAAACTATTGATTTGGCGTTTGGTGCATTTATTCGTTGGGACTATTATTTAGAAGCAGGTGCGCCAACATTAAATACATTAGAGGATTTACTTCCACTGATGAAACAAATTCAAACGGCCCATCCAACGACTGACACTGGAAAAACTGCATATGCATTTTCCTTATTTAAGGATTGGGATGGTAACATGATGAACCTTGCTCAACAGCCTGCCCGTATGTATGGTTATGATGAAGTGGGATTCGTATTACATAAGGCAGATGGTTCCGATTATGATAGCGTTATTGATAATGATTCCATCTATGTTAGAGGTCTAAAATTCTTTTTTGATGCAAACCAACAAGGAATTCTTGATCCAGAGTCAACAACTCAAAATTGGGATACTTTATGGAGTAAATATGTAGATGGTGCTGTTTATTTTTCACCATGGTCCTGGCAAGGACAGTCTGCATTTAACACTCCAGACAACGTAAATGCAGGTAAAGGATTTAAATTTGTACCGATTAATGATTTTGAAATTTTATCAACAGGTGCAATGCCATCTGGTGATAAGGCAGTAATTGCTGTTGGTAGCAAAGCAAAAGATCCAGAAAGAATGTTTGACTTTATCGAATGGTTATATTCACCAGAAGGTATTTTAGCGAACTGTTCACCAGATAGTGGAGCACCTGGTCCAGAAGGTTTAACTTGGGAATATGTAGATGGAAAGAGGTAGAGGTGCGACGAAAAGTTGCGAAACAGTGGGGGAGTTGCGC
>CAJJLI010000488.1 GCA_905192625.1 uncultured Clostridium sp.
TACCACCTCTTTGAATGATATCTGCAACAGTTTTACCATCCATATCTATAATATCTTCTTCTAATAGCCCTGTGTAACCTCTTTGAATCCCTTTTACCTTTAACCCATAAGACATCGCGGTACGAACTACTGCTCGAATGACTGCATTCATACCAGGGGCATCACCACCACTTGTAAGTACCCCAATTGTTTTTACTGTCTTTTCTCTGTTTGCCTCTACCATAGTAATTACCTCCAGAAGAATACATTGTGAAATATTTGACATACCATAAATTACTACAAAAAATTACGAAAATTTAATAATGACTATTGTAACCTTTTTACTTCCTTTTTTCAATACTCTTTTCAACAACTCGTATACTTTCTTTAGAAAATTTTTCACTCAATCTAGATAAAACTTCAGAATTCACCTTGATATTTTTACTCTTTGGTAGTCTTTTTATGGCCTTTTCATTCTCACAGTAGACCACAACCGAATCAATTCCGTCATAATCACCTAAAATTTCATATAGAGATTGTTCACTTTCCATAAAGTTGTTTTTATCACTAAAGCGAATCCATACTTCCTTTGGTATTTCTGAGAAAGGAATTACTTCTGTACATATTAATTTGGCTGGTTTATCTTCCTCCATCGCAACTTTTCCCTTAATTAATACCTTTTCATCTACATCGATTCTGTATTTATATTTTTCATAATCTCTTGGGAAAATTATTATTTCAAGAGTACCAAATAAATCTTCAATCGTTATAAATGCCATCACATTATTGGTCTTTGTTGTTTTTAATGTTTTTGATACAACCATACCACCAACGACTTCATATTCGCCATCCGTAACTTTTACCTCATTCGTTTCCTCATCAATGGCAAAATCAAGGGTAGTTGCTGTCGTGTTTTTCTTAAGCAAGCCTTCAAAAGCCTCCAGTGGATGACCACTTACATAAATTCCGAGAACCTCTTTCTCAAACGCTAGCAACTCATCCTTGCTAAATTCACCAACGTCTGGCATCTGGTATTCATAATTTATCTGCTCGTCTTCCGGTGCGAAATCAAACAGTGTCATCTGACCAGTCATTGCTTTTTTCTTTTCTTGATTTACGCTATCAAGAACACTAACATAGACTTGCATTAATTGCTTTCTAGTTCCAGGAATACTATCAAAAGCACCTGATTTTATAAAACTTTCAACGGTACGTTTATTTACTTCTTTTCCTGATAAGCGAGTCGCAAAATCACTTAAACTTTTATATTCCCCGTTTTCACTTCGTTCTTTTACGAGCGCTTCTATCACAGGTCTTCCAAGTCCTTTTATCGCAGATAATCCATAGCGAATATTATTCCCTGAAACAGTAAACACCGCATCCCCTTCGTTGATATCCGGAGGTAAGATTTCGATACCCATTTGTCTGCAGGTATATATATATTCAGCTACCTTACCTGGGTTATCAATTACCGAAGTCATTAAAGCAGCCATGAATTCTACTGGATAATAACATTTTAAATATGCTGTTTGATAAGATACAACCGCATACGCTGCCGCATGTGATTTGTTAAACGCGTATTTTGCAAAATCCGTCATCTCATCAAATATATGATTCGCAACTTCCTCTGATATACCTTTTGCAATACATCCTGGAACTCCTTCTTCTGCATTACCATACACGAAGTTTTTACGTTCCTGTTCCATAACCGATGCTTTTTTCTTTGACATCGCACGACGTACTAAATCACTTCTACCATAGCTATATCCTGCAAGATCACGTACAATTTGCATAACCTGCTCTTGGTATACAATACAACCATAGGTTGGTTGAAGAATCGGACGTAACTCTTCACATTCATATATAATTCCACCAGTTTCATTTTTACCTTTAATGTATTTTGGTATAAAATCCATTGGTCCTGGACGATAAAGAGAGATTCCCGCTATAACATCTTCTAAACTCTGAGCTTTTAATTCTTTCATAAAGCTCTTCATTCCAGCACTTTCTAGCTGAAAAATCCCCTCAGTTTTACCAGACGCAATTAACTCATAAACTTTTTTGTCTTCATAATCTATTTTATCTATGTCAAGGAATTTTATATCTTCGTTGCCTGCTCCATTCAATTCTGCTTCTCTACGAATCCCTTGATTGATCAAATCCACTGCATTTTGTATTACTGTTAACGTACGAAGACCAAGGAAATCCATTTTTAAAAGTCCTAGTTCCTCTAATGTTGTCATTGTAAATTGTGTAGTGATCGTTTCATCCGACGCTCTAGATAACGGCACATATTCATCTGCAGGCGCATTACTTATTACAACCCCGGCAGCATGCATGGATGTATGCCTTGGTAGTCCTTCCAAACGTTTTGACATATCAATCAATCGCATAACATCATTGTCGCTATCATACAATCTTTGTAAATCTGGATTTGACACTAATGCCTTCTCAATGGTAATTCCAAGTTCCGTCGGAATCATTTTTGCAACAATATCTACCTGCGCATATGGCATGTCAAGTGCACGCCCCACATCTCGTA
>CAJJLI010000489.1 GCA_905192625.1 uncultured Clostridium sp.
TCCTTATGACTATTATGTCTGACGAACCTTTAATCCTCTTATTTCGCATATCCTTTTAAAACTATTATTTATGTACGATTTATAGCATTAGAAAATTTCAACTCATCATTATCTACCAGATTTCTTATTTATGCATTTAAAAAATTTTCAACCGTTTCATTAAACAGTTTACTATTCTTATTCGCAATAAAATGATCTCCATCAATGATTGATAAACTACTTCTCTTAATTCCATTTGCTATTCTTTTTGTGTGTTCTTCTTTAATCATATCTTTTTTACCTGCAATTACAAGTGTTGGTATTGATAATTTAGCCAACTCATAATCTGTAATATTTGGCTGATTCACCATAAGTGCTAACATCTCTTTTTTGGGTACGGCTCTCTTATCGATAAATGAAATGGCGGAAACCAGTCCATAGCCAAGATAGACCGGTAATTGTACATGTAATCTGACACCAGATGGATGTAGATTAGCACCATTTAAAATTAATTTTTCTACGTAATGTGGATATTTTAATGAAAATAATAAAGCAATATTTCCACCATCACTAAATCCTAAAATATAAGCTTTTGATATTTTTAAACTATCTAGAAAGTTTTTTAAATCTTCTGCAAATTGTTTCAGGGTGAAAGGTTTATTTCCTCGTTTTGAAGCACCATGCCCCCTGGTATCGATTGCTATCACACGATACTGTTTCGAAAAATATTCGATTTGATGTATAAAATATTCTTTATTTTCTCCATTTCCATGTAACAATATTAAGGGGAATCCCTCCCCCTTTTCTATATAACTCAATGCTATGTCCATATTTACCTCTGCTTTATATTAAAAATTATCTTTTCTAAAGTCTGCAATCCTCTTTTTAATATCTTTTTGATTTCCTTTTAAAGGCTCAATAAAATCAATGGTTCCCGCAACTATATTACCTTGTAAACGCTTTTTCATTTTAGCATAATATTTATCTGCTCCGCCACCACCATGACAAGCAAATAAATATATTGTCTTATTTTTTATATCATAGGAGGATAAAAAGCTATGAATTGCTGATGCGTATGTACCTGCCCATACTGGACTACCAATTATTAATGTATCAAACTTTTCAAGATGAATGGATTGATTCTGTAATTCAGGCTTCTGATGAAATAAAACACTCATGCCACCCTTAAAAAATTTCATAAAACCTTTTTTTGGATATTCCTTTATCGTTTTAAGTTGAATTAACTCAGCATTTGCTTCTTGTGCTATCGTTTTAGCAATAAATTCTGTGTTTCCTTCCAGTGAATAATAAATAACCGCTGCTTTCATTTTTCATTCCTCCTTCAACTCTAATAAATCGGTGTTCACACTTTTGAATCTTTTGCGAATTACATAATTTTACTATATCAGTTTTCTTTCCTTTTATCAAAGTATTTTAACGTAATAAACGCAACAAATCATAGTTTTGCAACTATGCCCATTGCAAATAAATATTTAATTATTACGAAGTAATTTCTTTCTTGAAATGATAAGAATAATACCAAACAATGAGATGGCTCTACACCATAATCCGCTTTTGCTATTAATGGTGTAACAGAAAAAGAAAATTACATTATTTTTACTTATTAGAAAATCTTCATTACCATTACTAAACATGGATTATCTTCATCCCATAAGGTACTAAAACATTCCAATGGTCGAAATCCAACAGCGTAGTAAAATTTTCTTGTCATTGCATAATTTTTATCTGGATGAGAAGCATCCAATGTTTTTACTTGTAAATACTCAATATGAAACTTTTTACACCACATATAAACCTGTTTGAAGAGTTCCTTTCCAATACCTTTTCCATGATACTTTTGTTTTACGCCCATAACATATATCTCAGCCGAATATTCGTTGTGCTGTTTTACAGTAATAAATCCAATATTGTCACTTTCTTCATACGCTGCATAAAATTGTAGTTCCTTACTATCTTCTATATACTGCCTTGTTGATTCTTCAATACCAAACCAATCTGGTAATTCATTTAAAACTTCTTTCGTAATTTCACTCTTTTCAAATTCATTTGTAACTTCTTTATATTGTATCATTTTATTTATATCCTTCCACTTTGAAAATTTTAAACTAAGTCTTTTGATTCAATAGACACTTAATAGCTAAATCCTAATGTTTTAATAACTAAAATAAAAACATATAAATCTACTATTTCATAGTACAAAAAAAGCTGCAGACTTCTCTGCAGCGTATATTACGTGTGTTTTGCTGAGAAAAGAATCTAATTTTAAGTACAAAAAACTAACTGTCTAAGCAGTCTTTTCATACTATGAAATTTAGATTTCTCTCTCTTTCCGAACATCATCCATTAAACTTATCTTTAATTTACTTGATGTCGAGCAAAACACACCCTCTCTTTATTTTCAAATATTACATCATGAACAAACCCAGTTCATGATCCTTGTTGTTCCAATCGATATCTGCAAGTGAACTTTCAATAGCTCATTACGCTTTCATTATATCACAAGTTTTCTAACAATGTA
>CAJJLI010000490.1 GCA_905192625.1 uncultured Clostridium sp.
AGTAAAACCATATAGTCTTCCATCGATTGCAACAGATTCCATAACATCTTCATTTACTCTACCTGATGCTTTTAATTCAGAACTATTCCAAAAATCAGTAACATCAGCTAAAGCACCCAATGCAGCATAAGAAGCGTAGTATTCAGCTCCTAGAATAACAACGTCTGGCCAATCACCACTTGCAAATGTATTCCCAACTACATCATAATAGCCACTATGCTCTGGTTGATTAAAGATGATGTCAATGCCAAGTTTTTCTTCTAATGCAGCTTCAAATGCATCACGTCCATTCGCTTCGGTAAATATAGTACCATTCACCATGACTGTGATTGACTTTGGCTTTTCAACTTCTGTTGTAACATCCCCAGTTGGCTCAGTTGTATTCCCCCCTGCTTCTGTAGTTGGTGTTGTTTCCGTAATAGTGTTTTTGCTATTATCCTTATCTCCACAAGCTGTTAAGCTAAATGTTAAAGCTAGAAGCATAGCAACGGATAAGAATTTCTTTGTAGATTTCCTCATGTTAAAAAACCTCCTCTCTTAACTTCTCTATTATTTACCATCTACAACTTAATTACAATAAATTATTAAGTAAATCTAATCACTTTTATAACTTAATTACTTAATTTTCTTTATCCTTTTTTCTATGAAGCCATCTAATATATACAAAATAAGTGCTTACCTATAAAATTCTAAACTAACTTCACTTCTTATACACTTACTAAATCTTAATGAATTATTTAGTTCAATCCACGTATTATATTGACATAATTTAGATAATTTAATAAACTCAATTTATGGAGGTATTCTTATGTCGATTACAGCAAAAGAATTAGCAAAAAAACTTAATTTATCTCAGGCTGCCATATCAATGGCCCTCAACAATAAACCAGGTGTAAGTACAGCTACACGCATTAAAGTAATAGAAGCTGCCAAAGAATATGGTTATAATTTTATTAAAATTAATGAAATTACAGAACAAAATACCATTCACGGGACGATACTTTTTATAATTTATAAAAAGTGCGGAGCTATCGTTAAAGATACTCCTTTTTTCTCACAACTTTCTGAAGGTATTAACGACGGATGTAAGAATGCAAGATATAATCTTAACATCAACTACATATACGACAATGATAATATTAATGACGCTATTGATGATTTAAATAGATTTAATTTCTCAGGTATCATACTTCTTGGTACTGAAATGATGCCCACAGATATCAAGCAATTTCTAAAATTAAAATCACCACTCGTTATTTTAGATACCTACTTTAATTCCATTGATAGTAATTTTGTATTAATCAATAATGAACAAGGAGCTTTTACTGCAACAAATCACTTAATACGATGCTGTCAAAGCCAACCAGGATATTTACGTTCTTCCTACTCGATAGCAAATTTTGAAGAGCGGGCTAATGGTTTTTATCACGCCATACGATCAAATGGTATGTCTACCTCCAAATCAATTGTTCATCACCTTTCACCTTCGTTTGAAGGGGCATATGCGGATATGTGTTCCATACTAAAAACAGATGAAAAATTAGCGAAGTGCTATTTTGCGGACAACGATTTAATCGCATGCGGTGCGATGAAAGCGTTAAAAGAATACGGTTATAAAATACCAAAAGACATCTCCATTGTAGGATTGGATGATATTCCGATGTGCAATTATATGGAACCAGCACTAACGACAATTCAGGTCCAAAAAGAATATATGGGTAAAACTGCAGTCAATCGCTTAATACAGCTTATCAACGATCCGACTTCCCCTAGTATGAAAATAGAGTTAACAACAAAAATAGTTATAAGAAAAAGTGTAGTATGATTTTTACTGTAGCGTTTTTTATGCATAGCACTCTACTTAAAAATAATATTTCCAGAACAGCACTGTATTTTTAAATGATTTAAAAATACAGTGCTTTTCTGGAAATCTATTCGATGCCTATTCCTATATTTCCTTCTTACTAAGTTTTGGTAAGCTTTGGTAAACCTCTCAAATATACAATATAAATTTTAGTTTCAATCAATAATGAGTTTAATTTTGGATAACTTCTCTCTATCCCCTCAATAACTCCATCAACTCTTCTCTTGTAAAACTTCCAACGTTCATTCCTTCACCGCTTAAGATTTGATCCGCTAGTTCTTTCTTCTTGTCCTGAATCTTTATTATATTCTCTTCAATGGTACCCTTTACAATTAATTTATACACATTTACTACATTTTTTTGTCCAATTCTGTGGGCTCTATCTGTGGCTTGATTTTGTACGGCAAGATTCCACCAAGGATCGAAGTGAATAACAATATCCGCCGACGTTAAATTAAGTCCTGTTCCTCCAGCCTTTAATGAAATACAAAACACGGAGGTCGCATCTTTATTAAACTGCTCTACCATTCTAGCTCTGTTTTCTTTACTTGTAGCTCCTGTTAATGTGTAAAATGAGATTTTTTCTTTTTTTAGTAGCCTTTGTATTCTCTATAGCAAGGTAGTGTATTGTGAGTAAAGGAAAATCTTGTTAG
>CAJJLI010000491.1 GCA_905192625.1 uncultured Clostridium sp.
CAAGGAACTGTTTATGAGGTCATACCAGAGACATGAG
Organism: uncultured Clostridium sp.; assembly: GCA_905192625.1. Lineage (GTDB taxonomy): Bacteria > Bacillota > Clostridia > Lachnospirales > Lachnospiraceae > Lachnoclostridium. The sequence continues at coordinate 38 of CAJJLI010000491.1, forward strand.
CAAAAAAGTTTACATAATAATATTAAGTAATATTTATGTATAGATTTAAAAGAAATATTAAATAAGGTTGTTTCATATAGTTGTTTTAAAATATCTACTAAACTAGTATTATACAGTTTCGAGATATGGTCACTTAATTAGCTTGCTTTCATAAGTTTACTAATGGATGAATGTTTCGGTGAGAACTGTTTTTGTTAATGATATTTAAGTAAATCTCTTAGCACTGTAACATATGCTTTATGAAATAAATCACGCAGTAGGAGGACTATATATTGCTAAAACGTAATCCTAGCAAATTTATTTGTTTTGGATCTATATTAATCGCTTTAACTGTCATATTCCAATCAGCACCTGTATTTTTACCTGCCATCGGAATGGCCTTAAGTCCATTCAGTACCTTACCAATTGCAATATCTGGTGCTATAAATATTCCTCTTGGATTTATAGTATTTTTATCATCGGTATTGATTATTGCGGTAATTAGTGTGGAAGAAGCTCTCATACTTCTTTTTACTACAGGAGTACTTGGTTTCATGATTGGTATTTTGCTTTTTCGAAAGGGACTAATAATCTCAGTATTACTATCAAGCATAGCATTAACCCTTGGAATGTTAGGTTTAACTTATTTAATAGGTGTTACGGCATTTGTTGATTTCACAAGACAGATTTCAACTCCGTTTATTTTAGTTGCTTACTTTTTATTTTCAGTAGTTTATGGATGTATCTGGAATATTGGTATTAGAAATTTCATGAATTACCTCATAAAAATAAAATTGATTAAATAAGCTTAATAAGGTTGATTTATTCGATAATTCATTGCAATTCAAGTAAAGTGGTGTTGTCTTTTTTGGACTTTAGGCTAGATGAAATGAGAATAAGAAAATTTTTTATAATCATTAAATTCGTAAAAGCATCGTCATATTAGGTGGCGATGCTTTTGCTATGTATAATTTTTACATCTACTATTTTATTTTATTCCATAATATGGTATATTTGCTATATCGACAGTAATAAAAATTTTGACGACGCAATCTTTCTTTTATGGTGTTATATCAACAAAAATATAACAGTTTTTATGGATATAAGATCTTAATAATTTATGTTAACTTCAAAGAATTTTTAGAACCAAAGAGGAAAAATGATGCTGATTTTTTAGACAAAATTATATTTATATAGAAAAACGAGGGCGAGTATGAAAAAATATAATAAAGTTTTTATAACAGTAGTACTAATAACAGTATTATTCGTAGGATTGGTTTGCGGTTATTGGATAATGAGTCCCACAAAAGCAGTGATTAAGGATGATGGTTATCAACGCTTTCTTTCCGATATCGAAGTTATTTCAAAGGAAAAGCATCCTTCCGGTAGTCCTGCAATTCAAAATGTTCGAGATTACTTGGTGCAGCAGTTTGATAAAATCGGGTGCCCCTATGAGATAGATTCATTCATAATGAAAAATGAGTTCTCTAAGAATTTTAATCTGACGAACTTTTTGGTAAAACTTGATGCAAAGGATTCTGATTCTGGAGTCATGTTTGTATCCCATTATGATAGTGTTAATTCCTCTTTTGGTGCAGGAGATGATGGTGTTAGTGTAGCAGCTATGTTAGAGACAATTCGCCAAATGTCAGATACCAAAGATTTGAAAAATGATATTTATTTTCTTTTCACGGACGGTGAAGAACAGTGGATGCTAGGTGCTAAGTATTTTGCAGAAACGTATGCGGAGTATAAAGACAAGATAAAATTAGTAATAAATTTAGAAGCTCGAGGCAATGAAGGTACTCTTTTGATGTTTGAAACCTCAAATAACAACAAAGCCATTGTTCAAATGCTTAATAATGCATTAAGTGATATAACTGCATTTTCTTTTTCTGCTGCCGTGTATAAGACAATGCCAAATAATACGGACTTAACTGAATTTCTAGAGGAAGGTTATTCTGGTATTAACTTTGCTGTAGTGGATGGCGGAGAAAATTATCATACAGCGATGGATAACTTTGAGAATTTAGATCGTGATACGGCTTATATGTTTTATAAGACTACTAAGGAATTGGCAACATATCTTGCCTATGCGGATTTAAACAGCTTTGGATCTTCGGAAGACGCTGTATATTTCCCAATGTTAAAAGGAAATATAGTCGTAGTTTCCCAAACTATAACGATTGTAGTGAGCAGTCTTTTATTAATAGCAACCTTGGCTTTATTCATTTATTTATTCATAAAGAAAAGGATATCATTTCTTAAAACAGTATTCTCACTGCTTGGGACGATCGTTTCAATTTGCGCGGGTATTGGTTTTGTCTGGCTTTTGAATAAACTAGCGAACAGTTCGAATCTATTTGGCGAGCCTACTTATGAAAATGTATTTCAGATAAGAGAAACTATGAATCTTGTATTAATGATTTGTATTATCCTATTTGTATCATTATGGATGTGGTTCAGTAGTCGCTGGCAGGGAA
>CAJJLI010000492.1 GCA_905192625.1 uncultured Clostridium sp.
CCATTGTTTTCAATTTTTCAAACAATTTAGTGGTTTTTTTAAAACACTATTACAGGCAAATATGTATTCCGTAATTATTAATGCGTTAAATAATTATATGGACTCATATGTAAGTAAATCAACCATACGTTCAAAATACGAACTCTATTACTATGCAGGAGCACTATGCAACACCTATATTAAATGGTTAGAAACTGGAATGGTGGAATCACCAGAGGAAATTTCAAAAATTGTTTATGAACATGTAATTACTACATGATTTCATAGTACTTTTTTATTACCATGAAATAGCAGTTAATATTGATCTTTATGTGTGAAATACTAGAAATTAAATTAAGTATCAATAACCCAAGCATGCGGAAAAGTCAAGTATTCCTGTAGTAAATGCATGTTTGGGTTATTTTAAATTTTATGTCTTTGAATGCTGCATAACATTAAGTAATAATATTTTATATGATTTTCATTCGTTGCTCTAGAATACTGTTAGAGTAAACTATAGTATAATGAATCTAAATTACAATCGTTTGCCATTTACCTTTTAAAAAGCGTATCAATAATAAAACACTTCTTAATAAAAGATCGAGAGCATATCCACACCATACACCTAATAAACCGTAGCCTAGCCTAACTGCCAATATATAACCTATCCCTACTCGAATAACCCAGATACCAATAATAGTAGCATACATAGGGAATTTTGTATCGCCAGCTCCTTGAAGAGCGCTCGTCAATATTTGAGTCAAAGCTGCAAAAGGTTGAAAAAAGGCAATAAGACGTAAAACTGAAATAATCATATTTTTAATTTCATCAGTTTGTGTAAATATACCTGCTAATTGCGGAGCAAATATAAAAAACACAATTCCTATGCCAACCATACAGATCGTTGAAATACCATCAGCCATAAAGGTTAGCTTCTTCGCTTGTTTTGGATTCTTTTCACCTAAACTAATACCAACTAGTGTTGCTGTAGCAACCCCAAATCCCATTGATGGAATATAGGAATAACTTTCTATATTGCCAGCGATATTATGTGCAACATATACTCCAGTTCCAATCGAAATTATCATTCCGTTATAAACCAATTGTCCAATACGCATTACTAACTTTTCAATACCAGCGGGCAAGCCTATTTTAGCGATTGAATAAAAATAATCCCTATCAAAATGCCAGTTTCTAAGGTCTAATTTTATTCCAGATGTTCCGTTACTAAGTTTTGCAAACATTATAACGACAGAGATACACCTGGATATAGTCGTAGATAATCCTAATCCAAATATTCCCCAACCTAATTTTATAAAAATATAGTTGAGTATGATATCTAATATATTTGAAAAGATAGAAAGTATCATTGGAGTTTTCGTATCTTTTGCTGCTCTTAGACAACTAGATAGAATTAATGATAAGCATAAAAAAATGGAAGGGACTGCAACAATCATATAGTAAGGAACCGCATATTCTAAGATATCATGAGAAGCACCTGATATTCTAAGAAATGGCTTATAAAAAATTAAACTGATAAATCCAACCAATAAGCCTAATACAATTCCTAAAATTATAGATTGCTTCACGGCTTTGTTTGTCTGCTCATAATCTTTCTTTCCTATGTTTCTTGAAACAACAGCTGTCACACCCACACTCACTGCAGTATAAAATGCAATAAAAATATTTACAATTAAGTTGGTTACACCAATACCAGCAATTGCGTTATCATGTAGCTTACCTGCAAAAAAAGTATCATTTGTACCTAAGAATATTTGAAATATATTCTCAAATATTACTGGTATTGCAAGTATAAGAATTGTTTTAATGTTTAATAAATTCTCTTTTTTTATATTCATTCTTTCCTCCTCATAACCCCCCACGGGGGATATAAAAAGTATGATAATACAAAACAACTAAAATTACAATCATTATTTTTATTTAAATGAATTTACATTAAAACGAACTTACATTTAAACGAATTTAGATTAAAACTACTTAAGATTGCTTACATTTTATATTACTTCAATTTAACTTGAATCTATTTTAGTTAATCTTCAATTCTTATTGTAAAATCTTTAATTATATGATACGATTTCTTAAATCCCATATAGGGGGTTATTAAATATGTTAAAATATCGTTGGATTGAAAGGAGTAACATGGATAACAATAAAGAAGTACCTACTCACCAACACTCACATACACAAACAAAGGCAGTGATTAATCGCATATCTCGTGCTACAGGTCATATGGAATCAATTAAAAGAATGGTAGAAGAGGGCAGAGACTGTAGTGAGATTCTTGTACAATTATCTGCCGTACGCTCAGCAATCAATAATATCGGTAAAATAATTCTACAAGATCATATTGAACATTGTATTGTGGACGCAGTGGAAAGTGGAGATAAGGAAGCTTTAGATGAATTGAATAAAGCAATTGACCGATTCATTAAGTAACAGGACAAAAAATAAATAAAGGAAGGAAAGCGTTATGAGCGAAAACAAACAGTGCAGC
>CAJJLI010000493.1 GCA_905192625.1 uncultured Clostridium sp.
AAGGTAATGCTCCCATAACAACATCCTCCCAAGGGCATCCGATGACAGAATCCAAGAAAACAATGCTACCTTTATCCGCTTCGCTTCGGATTAATCTTCCGCAACCTTGTTTTAGTTTAAGCCCCATTTCAGGATAATCAACAGTAGTTACTGGGTCTAAGCCTTGTGCCTTTGCATCTTTTTTCTGTGCTTCAATGAGAGGATCTAGCGCAGGAAATGGTAACTGCCAAATGATTAGTAAAGTAAGGGCTTCACCTGGTACATCAATTCCCTCCCAAAAGTTTGCACCGATTAGCACTGAGGTCTCCTCTTCTTTAAACTTACGCAAAAGATAGCCTCGCTCTCCTTTATCTTCCCAATAGACCTCAAATGGTAGCGATAGTCCTTCTATTTTCTTTCTTATTTTTCGTATTTCTTTCATCGAATTAGCAAGAACAAGAGCACGGCCACCATTTTCCTTTAATAAGGAAACTAATGTTTCAATTCGATTGTTGAATGTTGCCTCCATTTCTTTCCTTGCATTGGACAAATCAACAATTACCTTATCTTCGATGTCAAATGGACTCCCAACACTTGACTTGGTCGGTTTTTCTAATCCAAAGGTACGAATAAAATAATCAAAATTACCCTCATTGCTTAACGTAGCAGATGTAAACACCACAGGTAATCCTGTTTTGTATAAGTGCTTGTTCAACAACTCACTTAAATTTCTTGGTACTACCCAAAAACTTCCGTCACTTACATCTACCCAAGGAATTATGTCTGCCCCTTTATTTCTACACAGCCTATTTAACGCTAAGATTGATCTTTCAATTACTCCCTCAAATGCTTGTATCTGCGTCGGGGATAAAGATTCAATATAAAGTTCTTGTTCAATCTGCAGTTCTAGAAGTAAATTGTCTAGGGTCTTACGAAACAAATTTGCAGATTGAAACAATCCATCGCTATAACGGATGGATAAGCGTTCTGAACTTTCAGCCTTTATAACAGATTGACTAAGATTTTCAAAAAAATCATTCGATACCTTATCGATAGCAACGATCATTGTTTCAAGGGATTCCCTGACACCTTGTATTTCTTCAAAGGTCGAAGTCATATTTTGAATCTCTTCTTGACTTATTTGTTGGCCTGCTTGCATAGCAGCTGGTAGCATAATTTTATGGCCTTCATCGAAAATAACCGCAGAATAACTAGGCAAAATTGGTAATTTTCCATCCGCAATTCGTTCTTTCCTTGTCCATAAATCATGAAAAAACGTCTCATGATCTACTATAATTAAATCCTGAGTATTTCGGTAGAATTCTCTTGCCTTAACAAGTTTACAAAAACCTCGATTTTGACAAGTTTCACAAGGCATCGATTCATCCCAACTAATTTTCTTCCAAATATAATCTGGTACCATTGGAATTTCCGATCGTTCTCCGAGTTTTGTTTTTGTCATCCATGCCTCTATTTCAGTAGACATTTCATCAAGTTCATTCATATTATCCGTTGCTTTTACATCGCAGATATATTGTCTTGGGTCTTTTGCCATTCGAGCATCGATTTCTAAACCAAGTAACTGAAAAAGAGTTTTGATATCACCCGTATCGCCAGCAAGCTGTTCTTGCAACGCCGTCGTAGCGCAGGCAATTACAACTGGCTTTTTGCTAAAACGCGCATAGGGAATTGCGGATAGTAAATACGCAAAGGTTTTACCAGTTCCAAGTCCGGCTTCTGCTAGGTGTACTTTTTTATTACAAATGGCATCTGCAATCTGAAATGCAGTAAATATCTGTTCATCTCGAATTTCGTATCCGTGTTCTGGAAGGATATCATATAAAACATCACCAATCCATTCCACCAACTTCTCATGAAATTCTTCCCGATTCTTATACTCAAAAGGTTCTATTCGTCTTGCACACATATTACTTCTTCTCCTATGTTTCTTTTTCTATATATTTCTTATACCTCTATACATCTCTTGTTTTTCAATAGAATTCTTTTTCTTTGATGAATTATTAATTCATCTGCACATTTTTCATCGATACAAAATGTTCCTGTATGATGTTCATGTATGTTAATTCATCTATTTGCTTCTATAACAGTAAAATAAATAGATTTTTAAAAAATCTCAACCTATATTATTAACATCAACTTTGTTTTTCTATTTTATTACGAGTTTGATGATTAATTTCTTCTCTTAAACTCTTTAGATATTCTGAAAACTCCACCTGTTCCTCGCCATACGTAAACTGAAGTTCATATTCTAATGGAATCCAAGTAGAAATATCCGCTTGATTGTGTTGAATAACCGCTTCCATTTTATCTAATGCCTTATATATTTTTGCTTCCAGAGTCTGTAACTCTTCCATTTCCTCATACAATTTAATAAATCTATTTCGATATAGCTCTGGGAAAGTCGACATCCAATCTAAAAATAACTTTTTTTCGGTTTCCTGCTGTTCGGCATCTTCGTGTGCAACGTTCCGAGCATCTGGGCACTTGTGGTCA
>CAJJLI010000494.1 GCA_905192625.1 uncultured Clostridium sp.
ATGTGCAGAGTGATCGTCATCGGGTTGAAATCACTGAAAACGTTCAGCACTTCAATAACGTTAAATCATGCAATGCAGCTAAAACATTGATTCCTAGATTCTTTACAATTGATAAAATTTGTAGCTGATATCTTACATCGAGATGATTTGTAGGTTCATCTAATATCAGTAACTTAGGTTCTTGAGCAATGGCCCTTGCAAGCATAATACGTTGTTTTTCGCCTCCTGAAAGGGACGCATAACTTCGATCTTTATACTGTTTCATCCCTACTTTTTCAAGTGCAGATAAGACAATGTCATAATCTTTTGTGCTTTCTGACTGAAGCATGTTTAGATGTGGCGTTCTACCCATCATTACAATTTCACTTACAGTAAAATCAAAGTTCAAATTATTAAATTGTGAAACTACCGCCATTTCTTTTGCTAATTTCTTGTTTGATAACTGTGTGGAATCTTTTCCATCAAATAAAATAATTCCCCCACTTGGTTTTAAAACTCTATAGATTGAGCGCAATAATGTAGACTTTCCACTACCATTTGGACCAAGTAGAGCAACAAAAGAATTATTACTTGTCTCCAAAGAAACTTTTTTAACAATTTCTTTTTCTCCAAGGTTTACACATAAGTCTTTTACTGTTAAGTTCATACGAAGCCTCCTCTAGTTGTTTGATCCAAATCCATATCCTCTCCTTACTAAAATGTATACAAAGAATGGAGCTCCCACCAAAGCAGTAATAATTCCGATCGGTAATTCTGCATTTTTAATGAGAATCCTTGCGATCGCATCTGCCCACATTAAAAAGATGGCTCCTGCTAATAAGGATGTTGGGATTAGCCTTCTATGGTCCGCACCTACTAGCGAACGAACAATATGAGGAATAATTAATCCAACAAAGCCTACAATACCACAAGTGGAAACAAGTATTCCCGTTAATAACGAAACAACAACCATATAAACTCTTCGGTATAAGGTTAAATTAATACCCAAGGTAATTGCTGCCTCATCTCCAGCTAACATCGTATTAAGAATACGATATTGGGTAATGAAAAAAATACTACATATAATCACAGCAATGATTGGAAGCCAAATATTCCCCCATTTTGCACGTGTTAGTGAACCCATTGTCCAGAACTTAATGGACATGGTACCTTCCGAATCCCCTGCCAAAGAAATGATAAAGTTAGAAATAGCACTAAACAATGCATTTACAACCATTCCTGATAGTACTAGCTTTACAGAGGTCATACGATTTCCATAAGAAGCTAAAGATAAAACCGCTACTGTTGCTGCAATTGATCCAACAAAAGCACCAAACGCTGTTCCAACCCCCAAACCAATAAAGATTGAAAACGTTGCTCCAAGGGATGCGCCCGAAGAGATACCTAATATATAAGGTTCTGCCATCGGATTTTGTACCGTTGCTTGCATCACTCCACCGCATAAGGCAAGACCCGCACCAACAAATATAGAAAGTAATACTCGAGGAAAACGTATTTTCCATATGATATTCATTTCTGCATCTGTTGGCAGATTTACTTGACTTGGTGATATTCCAAATAATTTTTCTAAAATTATGTGATACGTACTACTTGGTGATATCTTCATTGCACCTAAACATAAGGTAAATAAAAAAGATACCGCCAAAATAATAAGTAAACATATTACAACAAGTCGAAAACGCCCTGCAGAAACCTTTGATTTATCTGCCATATATACAACTATGCTCCTTTCAAAGAAAGTTGAGAAACTTGTCCTTCAACCTCTTTTCCAAAGAAAATATCTTTGGTTAGTTTATGCTAACTAAACTAGATAATACATTTATTTTACTTTCATTGGAATGGACAATTATTAAAAATATGGACAATTATTAAAAATGATTAAAATACAAAAAGGACAATCCTTATTTCAAGATTGCCCTTTTGAGTAGTTTATATAAATGAAAACACTCTATCACCATATTAAATTCTAACCTTTTTCACTTACTAACCAATCTTTTGCTGTTTCCATATCCGTATGAAATAAGATTTGACTATATAGAGGGCTCTTTTTCACCTTTAGTTGCTTTAATATTAATTTTTGTACCTTTCTATTACAACCCACGATAGCCAACTTCCAGATTTTATAACTGATACATATTATATGTTCCACCAAATATTTTACCATTTCCGCCGTTATATTCGTCTCATATAGATCCAAAAGAATACAGCGTTTATCGCTTGGTTGCTTATGTAAAATAAAATCTTCTTCTTTCATAATCATATCCTTAAGTGCATCCATATCATCAAAGAAACTCCCATATTTCAGTGGTCTTAATATACCACCTTTAAAATAATAAGGGCAATTTGCACCACTTGGTGAGTACGTCACTATATTCATATGCTTCACCTCATTTTTAATAATTTCATAGTATTAGGATTAATTTAGTTTTACATTTATTGTAAGATTTATTTGACTTATTCAATATAAATCTTATTACAATTGTTATAATCAG
>CAJJLI010000495.1 GCA_905192625.1 uncultured Clostridium sp.
GTTATTCATAAAGTTAACAGAAGGCCCAACCATGGCTCCATAGTAATCCGCACGGTAATAAGCATCCACTGCTTCTTTGTTCTTTTTCTGAAACTTTAATATCGTGTTTTCTTCTTGGTGATATGCCTTTATAGTCTTTTGTCCTGAAATCAACTCTTCTACCATACCATTTAACTCACCAAGTTCTTTGGATCTTTTACGGAACATTGGTCTAGTAACACTTGTAATCTTCTTAGTTAAAACTATAGTAATGGGAATCGTTACAACAAAAACTAGTACTAACTTCGTTGAAATCATTAACATAGATACAAAAGATACCACTACGGTAATTACACTAGAGCATATCGTTACTAAATCTGAAGTTAACGTTGAGTTTAATGTATCAATATCATAAGAGATTTTACTTATGATATCACCCGTTTTATGTGTATCAAAATACCCCACTGGAAGCGTTAAAATATGTTCAAACAAATCTTTACGCAAACGATATGATATTTTTTTACTAATTTCAAGCATAATAAGCGATAAAATATACGTAAGTATTGCAGATATAATGTAAAACAAAATCATTAATTTACAATAGTAGAATACTTTTTGAAAATTAACCTCTCCTTGCCCAAGACCTATGTTATCAATTGCCAAACCGGATAAGTTTGGCCCAATTAAAGCAAAACTATTACTCGCAATGGACAGGATAATCGCAATCGCCATGAATGCTTTATATTGAAAAAGGTAAGATAGAACCCTCTTAAATGTATGCATTTTTTTACGTTTCGTCATGTTAGCAACCTTCCTTTTTACTCGCTCATTTGAGATTCTGCAATTTCTTTGTAAATATCACAGCTATTTATGAGTTCCTCGTGAGTTCCATAACCTACAACATTTCCATCTTCCATAACGCATATTGCATCCGCAGCCATAATCGAACTGATACGCTGTGCAATTAAAATCGTTGTTGTTTCTTTAAAATGTTCTCTTAATTCTTTTCGAATGGACGCATCGGTTTTATAATCTAGCGCACTAGATGAATCATCTAAAACCAATATTTCAGGATGCGCAGCCAATGCTCTTGCAATGAGTAGTCGCTGTTTTTGGCCACCACTTAAATCTGCACCACGGATTGCTACAACGCTTTGAAATCCACCGGATTTTCCTGAAATAAACTCAGAAGCATTCGCAATATTTGCAGCCTTTTTAACATCTTCTTCTGTAATCTCTCTACCAAATCGAATATTTTCATAAATCGTGTCATTGCTGATAAAATCGTTTTGGAATACTACACCGAATTTTTCCCTCAAGGCTTTTATATCCATAGAGCGAATATCCTCTCCATTGATACGAATCGCCCCTTGATCCACATCGTAAAATCGCATAAGTAGCTTAATTAGCGTTGACTTACCAGAGCCAGTTGCTCCAATAATACCAAGTGTTTGACCCTTTTTAATACCAAAACTAATGTCGCTTAAGTTTTCCTCTTTACCATCGTAGGAAAAAGAAACTCGGTCAAACTGAACGGAATACTCATTCTTAACTTTTGGTAACTTTATTTCATCCATTTCATCCGGTGCATTTAAGACCTCTACAATACGTTTTGAAGATGCACTCGCTTTTGAAAAATTTATAAATATACGTGAAATAAACAATAACGCATTTAAAATCAATGTTACATAAGTTAAAAATGCTATCATAATACCTGGTTTTATCGCTCCATTATTCACGCGGTATGCTCCAGCTAAAATTACAAATGCAGTACCAATGTTTAAACACACTTGCATCACTGGATTAACGATGGACATAACCATACCTGTTTGTTTTTCCTGTGTTGCAGTCGCATTATTGCAAACATCGAATTTATTCTTTTCATACTCTTCTTTGGATAAAGCTTTTATAACACGAATTCCTGTAACATCTTCACGCACGACACGAACATAATCATCAATTCGCTTTTGCACTATTGCATACATAGGGATACCGTATTTGGAAACAAGGTAGATTGTTAAGAAAATTATCGGCATAACAGCTATCATTACTAATGTAAGAACTGGGTCAAGAGTTAGCGTTATTATTGTACCACCAACTAAAAAAATTGGTGCTCTTACTCCAAGTCGCTGCATCATACCAACAAACTGGTGAATATTATATGTATCAGTAGTTGCTCGTGAGACTAAGGATGGTAATGTGAAATTATCCACTTGGTGATTTGATAAATGAATTATTTTTGAGAAAAGATCATTTCTGATATGTTCTGTGCTATCTCTAGCAACGCTTGAGGCCATTCGATTGGCGACCGTATTACATATTAGTGCTGCAATAGCACAGAATAACATGATTGCACCCCAGATAATTATATAATTCACATTTTTAAGAGGTATAACATCGTCAATCATGTAAGAAAGAATCCACGGTATCGCAAGTTCAACTACGGTCCCAGTCGTTTTTATAATAAGACCAATTAGCATTTTGAAATAATAAGGTTTTAAGTAAGACA
>CAJJLI010000496.1 GCA_905192625.1 uncultured Clostridium sp.
GTTGGGGTGAGTGTGGCGGGTGGTGGGAGAGGGTATGAAGGAGTAGGATATGAGTTGAAGAAAGTCCAGGCGGTTGGTCTATTTCCGCAAACGCATCACGTTGAGGCGGTATCACTGCTTGTACGAGCTGAGGCATCAGCGAAGTAGAAGTAGATGCTCCGCCCATGAGATAGGACTCGTAGAATGAGGAAGGAAACCGACGAAATGATACGGTAAATCCAAACCGTTGAGTGTGTAGCTCTGCTTGTGAAAAATTAGGCATATTTAAGTGAAAGTAATTCAAAAATCTTTGTTTTTAAATTTTTGGCAGTGTAAGTATTAGTAATCGAAATAGGTTAATGCGAGTATGAATGAAATTATTGTAAGCAATCTAAAGAAAAATTTTCGTGGTAAAGTTGTATTGGACATTCCTAGCTTTGAATTGCATTCTGGAGAGATTGTTTCTATAGTGGGCACCAATGGTGCAGGTAAATCAACTTTCATAAAAATTATCTCTGGCTTAATGTTACAAGATGCAGGTGATGTATTTGTTTTTGGCAGTAAGAATACTTCGAAAGATATTCATAACAATGTCAAGCTCGTACTAGAAAGCGGTAGAGGCTACTATGAATATCTGACGGCAAATCAAAATATTGATTACTTTTTACATCTGAATAAAATTTCGCGTGGTCAGGTTAAGGATGAATTGGAGGATTTATTTAATAAACTAGCTTTCCATCCCTATGTTGATGTCTTGGTGTCCGAATTGTCACAAGGAACGAGACAAAAATTGTCTTTGATTATTGCATTACTTTGTAAGCCAAAAGTATTGTGTTTAGATGAGCCAACTAATGGTCTGGATGTCATTGCCAAAAAGCAGTTTGCGAAATTGTTACTAACTCTCAGCCAAGAAAAAGGAACCATTGTTCTCATGACGACTCATGATATCTATTTTGCAAAAGAAATATCAACAAGAATTTGTATCATGCGTAGCGGGAGAATAATACAGCAAGGTAGTTTCTCAGAAATCTTTGGGAAAAATACTAGGTGGGTTAAATATAGAATTGGTATTTCAAACTCTGATAAAGATGCTTTTGAGAGACTGTTTCCTGATTTATCTTATCAAGTAGAAAATGAAAGATTGATTGTTGAAGTGAAAGATAGTCAGGTGAAAAATAATATCTTTAATAATTTTGAGATAATATTTTTTGAAGAAGTTGAGGAAAGTATCGAAGAAATATTGTATGAGGTTATCAATGATGATTAAAGAAATAAGAAGGGAGTTAAAGAGACAGCTGCAAGAGATGATGCAGTTTAAATTCAATTTATTTTTTTCAAATTTTGGAATTTTGATAATGGTTTCAGCTTATCTTCAATACTTTAAAGATACGCAAAGTAAATTTTTATTGTTATGTTTATTATTTACTTGGTATTTTACGAGTCATAGTATTACGCACCCAACTTTTTTTATTGAGGATGACCTTTATGATAGAACTTTGATAAGTGTAATCCAGAGCAGTAAGAGTGTTTTTCATGTCTTAATGTTTAAAATTATTGTTCAGATATTGGTGGATCTAGTTAAAGCCATACCTATATTTATCGTTTTATCCACGCTTAATGATATTGATTTTCCGGATAGTATTTTAAAGTTAGTTGGAAACCTGGCTGCATGTATGCTAACTGTTATTAGCATATATGGTTTGGGTTTTTTCCTATCAAGTCTCTGCTTCATTTTTAATCGTACTTCTAGCATTACATCGTTAATTTCTTATTTCATGCTGTATTTTACTGGCATACTAACTCCGCTAGGTGGTTTATTTGGCTTTATAGGAAAGCTTTTCCCTTACTATGCCTTGAGAAATTTTATTATTTCTCCGTCCTACCAGAGTATCTTTTTTATTATAGTCTATTGTGCAGTATATTGGTCAGCTGGAACTTTCCTATTTTTCACTTTATTGAACATTGCTAAAAAAAGAGGGAGCCTTTTCCATGTTTAGTGAATTAAGAAGATATTTCAATTATAGAGTTCGATACACGTTTGATAGTATTTGCGAAGTGATTTATTCCATGATTTTTATTACAGGAATCATTATTATTTTCAATAGTGATAAACCGATAAATCTACTCTATTTTTTTATTTATTATTCTATAACTAATGTGATATTGCTTGCTAATGAGGAGTTGGAATTTGAAATTCGTACCAATCAATATACAAATATCAAAACAACTCGACGGACACCAATGATGATTTATATTGCTAGATCAACAACTTATTTTATTTGGTCGACATTCATTTTTTTGATTTCAATCATTCTATCGCATCTGTTTTTTAATGGAAAATTTTTGATGCCCTCATTCCATTTAGTGGATTTGGTTTTGATATCAATACTTAATTATGCTGTATTTTTTGTCTTATATACCATGGCAATTAAATTAACAGAACGTTTCAAACGAGTGTCTGTCTTATTGAATTTATTTAATACCATAATGCTATTT
>CAJJLI010000497.1 GCA_905192625.1 uncultured Clostridium sp.
ACCGCTTTGTATTTTCCAGAGTCCACTTTACCTGCACCAATGACAGATACAGTTTCTAATACTGCCTCTTTTGCCAACTCTTTTAAGTCTACTTCTTCAATCGGCTTCATAGCATACGCATCTTCTGTATACATTTCTTCTCCATCGGATGCAATTGGTTGTGCATATACGATTACATTACTATTTTCATACTCCACATTCAGCCCTTTGGAGTTGCTAATATTAACCTTTGTTATTTCAGCTGCTGCTATCGTTTGAGTTCCATCGATGATTCTCTCATCTTGCGCATATAGATTTTTTTGAAGCTCTAATGCTGCTTGAATCATGGTATCTGCGGTTGGTAGTGGGAATGGTTTTACAGATACTTCTGGATATGCTTCTCCACCTTCATATATAAATACCTCGTCCTCTGATTCAATGGAACCTGCATTTTCCATTGCTCGCTTTACCAAGCTTTCTGCTTCTTCTTCAGAAAATAGCTCAGTTGAAGCATTACCTAATTTTCCATTAACGATACAACGAAAGCCTACGCCCCCTATTGTTGCACTAGAAAAAGCCTTTACTTCATCTTTATATGTTTCTACGTTAATGTTGCTGCTTTCATTAAAATACAATTCATATTCCAAAAGTGATGCCTTCGTTGCAAAGGCATTCACCTGTTGTTTAAATTCATCATAATTCATAGACTCACCTACCAAATAACACAAGTTATCTTGCGTTATGTTTCTTCCTTTCTTTCATTTTATTTCGTAAGATGTAGACTCACACATCTGTTTAAAAATTATATTATCTACCACCAACGGTGATGGATGAAACACGAACCAATGGTTGCCCTACATCCGTTGGAATACTTCCACTTGCAGCCCCACACATACCTTGACCACGATCTAAGTTTTGGCCAACCATATCGATATCCATTAAAATATCTGAGCCTTTTCCTATTAAGCTCGCTCCACGAACTGCTTCTTTGATTTCACCATTACGTACAATATAACCTTCTCGAACAGAAAAGTTAAAATCACCTGTAATTGGATTGACGGAACCGCCACCCATTGATTTTGCATAAAGACCATATTCAATTGACTTAATGATGTCCTCATTCTTATCTGGACCATTATCAATGTATGTATTTGTCATACGAGAAGTTGGTTCATACATATAACTTTGTCTTCTTGAACTGCCTGTAGATTCCATGCCCATTCTTCGACCATTTAATTTATCAACAAGGTAAGATTTTAAGATACCATTTTCAATTAATACATTCTTTTTCGCAGGTGTTCCTTCATCGTCAATATTAATGGAACCCCAAGCATTTGCTATCGTACCGTCATCAATTGCTGTTACCTTGGTATTTGCTATTTGTTTACCTAATTTATTCGCAAATTGTGATTGTCCTAAGGATACACAAGATGCTTCTAAGGAATGACCACAAGCTTCATGGAAGATTACACCACCAAAGCCATTTTCAATGGCAACTGTCATTTTACCAGCTGGGCAATAACTTGCATTAATCATTGTAATTGCCTGTCTTGCTGCTTCTAAACCAACTGATTTTGGATCGATAAGCTCGAATAATTCAAGTCCCATTCTACGTCCAGGGGATGCGGAACCTGTTTGATTTTCACCATTTTTACTTGCGATTGCACTAATTGCCATTCTCGTACGAATCTGGCGATCTTCAGTATATAATCCATCACTATTTGCAATCATGATATTATGATCCACTTCTAAAAGGCTACCAGTTACCTGTGATATATCTTGATGATAATTTTTAGCAGCAAAATATCCTTCTTTTAATATATCAATTTTTCTTTGATTGCTGACAGATGCTGGTACGATCTTTATTGGGTGAATATCACCAAAAACTCTCTCTGTTAAGTTAATTTGAACGTCTTGTTTTGCAAAGTTAAGAGCGTCCGCTACTTTTGATGCACATTCCATTAACCCTTCTTTTGTCATTAAGGTTGTAGATGCATAAATACTCTTTGTTCCTTTTAAAATACGAATACCAACACCTGAAATTACTCCGTCAGTAATTTCGCTTACTTTACTGTCAATCATTCCAATTGTTTTATTCAATGTTTTTTCTGCGAATACTTCAGCAAAATCAGCCCCAGTTGACATTGCTCTTGCTAAAACTGCAGATAAAATATCCTTTGATATCATACAATACACTCCTATCATTTTTATATTTTTCGTCTTTCGATATTTTAGATTCAAAAACGATGAATCCTATCTCTTCATAAATGTGTTAACGTTTTATACATATATAAAACACTTTATATTTTGAATCTTTAATTGTCAAGTAAATAGAATAATTTACCGTATTTTCATAAACTATTTTCAACACCGTTATTGTACTTTTTGTAATGATACGTTAAAACTAATATTTCGATTTGTTTCTAACTTATCAAACTGAATGCCATAAGAAGCGGTATCTTCATGTATTTCAATTATCTTA
>CAJJLI010000498.1 GCA_905192625.1 uncultured Clostridium sp.
CTGAAAATACTGGGTTTGCTTCAAGTAATAATGGGGAGATATAATCATCTATTACAGTTTGAATAAATAGAGAGCCTGCTACACCAGCTAAAGCACTCAGCAAAATACAAACTAAAACAATAGTAAAACGTAGACGATATATTTTTAAATAAGAAAGTAAACGTTTTATTGTGTCTTTGCTTACTTTTTGCATAGGTTTCATACCTTGGTTTCCACCATTTGTTTGATTTTGTTGTTTTTTTGGAGGATTATTTGTCTTCATCTTCTGTACCTCCTTTTGTTTGAGATTCATATACTTCACGATAAATTGCATTTGATTCAAGTAACTGGGAGTGAGTACCGAATCCATCAATTTTACCATTGTTCAATACAATAATTTTGTCTGCATCTTCTATAGATGAGATACGCTGAGCAATGATAAATTTTGTTGTATCTGGAATTTCCTCACGAAATGCTCTACGAATAGAGGCATCTGTTTTTGTATCTACGGCACTTGTAGAGTCATCAAGAATCAAGATTTTTGGTTTCTTAAGTAAAGCTCTTGCAATACACAAACGCTATTTCTGACCACCAGATACGTTAGTTCCTCCTTGCTCAATATAAGTATCATATTTGTCAGGAAAAGTTTGTATAAAATCATCTGCTTGAGCAAGCTTACATACATGAATTAATTCTTCATCCGTTGCATTTTTATTACCCCAACGAAGGTTTTCTTTGATGGTTCCTGAGAATAATACATTTTTTTGTAGAACCATAGCTACTTCATTACGAAGAGTTTCCAGATCATAATCTTTAACATTTACGCCGCCTACTAGAACTTCTCCTTCGGTAGTGTCATAAAGTCGAGGAATTAATTGAACTAAACTGGACTTTGAAGTACCAGTTCCGCCGATGATACCAACAGTTTCACCTGATTTTATATCTATGTTAATATCAGATAACACTAGTTTATCTTTGTTCTTAGAATAACTAAAGTTCACGTGGCGATAGCTTACATCTCCATTTTTAACTTCATAGATAGGAGAAGGGCCATTGGTAAGATCACTTTGTTCCTCTAAAAGTTCAACAATTCTTTCTGCAGAAGCACGAGAGATGATAATCATAACAAAAACCATGGATAACATCATTAAACTCATAAGAATCTGCATTGCATAGCTAATTAAACTGATTAACTGACCTGTTGTCATCGCTGTCTGGTTCGAAGTTACTATGATTCTTGCACTAAACCAAGAGATTAATAAAAGACAGGTATAAACAGTAAATTGCATTAATGGTGAGTTAAGTGCAATTAATTTCTCAGCTTTAGAAAAGTCGTTATAGATACTTTCTGAAACATCGTGGAACTTATTTTCTTCGAAATCTTCACGAACGAAAGATTTCACTACACGAATGCCTCTTAGATTTTCTTGAACTACATTGTTCAACTTGTCATATGTTTTAAAAACGTGCTCAAAGATAGGATGAGCTTTTGTCATAATTAAGTATAAACCAAATCCAAGGAAAGGGATTGCAATTAAAAAGATTAGGGCTAAATTTGAATTAATTTGAAATGCCATAATCAATGCAAATATCATCATAACAGGACCACGTACTGCAATACGAATAATCATCTGATATGCATTTTGTACATTGGTAACATCTGTAGTCAATCTTGTTACGATACTTGAGGTAGAGAACTTATCTATATTAGAGAAAGAAAAGTTCTGAACATTATAGTACATATCTTGACGAAGGTTTTTCGCATATCCTGCCGAAGCAATGGCTGCTGATCTTCCTGATAATGCACCAAATGCCAAAGATATAATACAAGATAGCACAAGTGTTAATCCCATTTTCATAATATAATTCATATTACCTTCATCAATACCAAAATCAATTAGATTTGCCATCAATAAAGGAATAATAACTTCCATCACAACTTCTAGTGTGACATATAAGGGTGCGAGAATAGATGCTTTTTTGTATTCTCGTACACTAAGTAAAAGTCGTTTAATCATAAGTTCCTCCTAGTTATTATTAGTTATAATAAAGCCAAATGATGGCTGTTATTCAATACTTAAGAATAGAAAGCTCGAAAAGAGTGCTTTCTAGTGTCTAAATCATTTACAGTGAGGTGATGTATCAAACCCAGAATCTATATTATGCAATACATGATTTAAAAGTTTTTTTAATAATTCTTGTTCCTCTTCGGATAGACCTTCTACAAGTTGTTTTTCTGTTTTTACAATCTCGCTTTTTATATGGTTATGAATTGCAATTCCTGTGTCTGTAATTGATATAATCTTTTTTCTACGATCGGTTTCGTCACATTGACATTGGATATAGCCCTTCCCCTCCATGCGTTGTAGAATGCCTGTAATGGTTGGATGTGAGCATTTAAAAACTACTTCCAGATCTTTTTGATAAATGATTTTACCCTTGTTATGGTGCAAATATCTAAGTATACC
>CAJJLI010000499.1 GCA_905192625.1 uncultured Clostridium sp.
TGGTCAGGTATACGAATGGTTGCATGTAAAACTTGCACAAAGTTTTGATGAAATGACGAATTTATCAAAAGAACTAAGAGAAAAATTAAATGAACATTATTATCTTGTTACATTAAAAGAGGTACAATGTTTAAAATCAGAAATCGATGGTACATGTAAATTTTTATTTGAACTACCAGACGGAAATATCATTGAAAGTGTATTAATGAAGTATCATCATGGAAATTCAGTTTGTATTTCCTCACAAGTAGGCTGTCGTATGGGGTGTAAGTTTTGTGCCTCTACCATTGGCGGACTAGAAAGAAATTTATTGCCATCTGAAATGTTGGATGAAATATATCAAATTCAACGAATTTCAGGGGAGCGAGTATCGAACGTTGTTGTTATGGGTACTGGCGAACCAATGGATAATTATGATAACTTGGTAAAATTTATTCGCATGTTAACCAATGAAACGGGACTTAATATAAGTCAGAGAAATATTACGGTATCGACTTGTGGCATTGTTGAAAAAATAAAGCAATTAGCAGAAGAAGATTTAGCAATTACGCTAGCATTGTCCTTACATGCGCCAAATGATGAGGATCGTAAAAAGATTATGCCAATTGCAAACCGTTATGAGCTACATACGGTGTTAGAAGCATGTGATTATTATTACGAAAAAACTGGTCGTCGCATTAGTTTTGAGTATAGTTTAGTAGAAGGCGTAAATGATACAAAAGAGCAAGCGATTGAACTTTCAAACCTTTTAAAGGGTAAGAATTGTCATATTAATTTGATTCCAGTAAACCCAATTAAAGAGCGAGATTTTAAACGTTCAACGAGTAAAAATATACAAAATTTCAAAAATATACTTGAAAAATACAGAATTAATGTTACTATAAGAAGAGAAATGGGCGCTGATATTAATGCCGCCTGTGGGCAATTGCGAAAGAGCTATACAGAAGGCTGTAAAGTGCAGGGGGTGGAGAATCAATCGTGAAAACTTTTTCTATTACAGATATTGGACAAAAACGTGTAGTAAATCAGGACTTTGTTTACTGTAATGAAAACCCAGTTGGTTCATTTCCAAATCTATTTATCGTTGCAGATGGTATGGGTGGACACAATGCTGGTGATTTTGCATCGAAATTTGGCGTGGAGAATTTTGTTCATTTCATAGGGATGAATTCTGCAAATACGATAATAGGGAATATTGAAGATGCTGTTCGCAAGACCAATGAATTATTGATTGAAAAAGCGAAGGAACAAAGCGAACTTGAAGGCATGGGAACAACGTTTGTAATGGCTTCTGTTTTTGAAGATACTGCATACGTTGCTAATATTGGAGATAGTCGACTATATTTAATAAATGATAAAATAAAACAGGTTACGGAAGATCACTCTTTAGTAGAAGAGATGGTGAAAAATGGTGAGATTAAGCGAGAAGAAGCAAGATTTCATCCAAATAAAAACATAATCACTAGAGCTTTAGGTGCTAGTAATACAGTAGTTGCTGATTATTTTGAAATAAATATTAATGCGGGCGACATTATTCTTTTATGTTCCGATGGGTTATCAAATATGTTAGGGGATACAGAAATTTTTAATATCACAAATACGTATCGGAATGATATTGAAACTGCCACAAGAACATTGGTAGAAAAAGCCAATGAAAATGGCGGTAAAGATAATATCGCAATTGTTATGATTCAAATATAACTTTTGTGAAAAAGTATTAGTAGAAATACAAGAAAGAGGCGTTAGTATTTAAGCCGGAAAGGTATAAGGTAGTAGAATGATTAAACCGGGAATGTTTATTAGTGACAGATATGAAATCATAGACAAGGTTGGATCTGGTGGTATGGCCGATGTATACAAAGCAAAATGCCATAGATTAAGTCGATATGTTGCTATCAAAATTTTAAAACCGGAATACTCAAATGACAAAAATTTTGTCACAAAATTTCGAGGAGAGGCGCAATCTGCAGCAGGTTTATCCCATCCTAATATCGTAAATGTATATGATGTAGGAGATGATGACGGACTTTATTATATCGTAATGGAGTTAGTAGAAGGCATTACTCTAAAGAAGTTTATTGAGAGAAAAGGAAAACTTGAGATAAAAGAAGCTGTGGGCATTGCAATACAGATTGCACAAGGAATGGAAGCAGCCCATGACAACCACATAATCCATAGGGATATCAAACCTCAAAACATAATAATTTCTAGAGATGGAAAAGTTAAAGTAACAGACTTTGGCATTGCTAAGGCTGCTACGTCAAATACAGTAACTCAAAATGCAATTGGTTCTGTTCATTACTTATCACCAGAACAAGCAAGAGGAGGATATAGCGATGAAAAAAGTGATATCTATTCTCTTGGTGTAACTTTATATGAGATGCTTTGTGGCAAAGTTCCATTTGCAGGAGATAATACAGTTTCTGTTGCCTTACTTCATATACAA
>CAJJLI010000500.1 GCA_905192625.1 uncultured Clostridium sp.
GCGTCAAAGTCGTGTACACCACGCGACTTGGTGGCACCAGCGAAGGCGATTATGTCCCCGTCACGCAACATTTCTAATATTACAAGTCTTTTCTCATCACAAAAGGCTTTGAAAACCTTTGCATGAGCACTATGAATTTCTTGCATTACTATCACCTTCCATATATCATATCTAAAATTTTCGATATGTCGATTATAAACTACTCTAAAATAACTGTCAATATTTAAATTCACACTATAAATTTAAATACATTATTTATAGATTCTTTATCAAACGTTTTTATTGTCATTTTGTACATTGCTTTTGCATGTATTCTATCATGCCAAATAAAACGTCCTAATACTTTTCTTAGTGACCATTACTCCTTATAGCTCCCAGACACATCTAATTTTCATACTTCTGTCTCCTTAAAATCCATATTTATCTTAAAGCAATTCATATAAAATATGTATTCTAATGTATCACTTATTAGATATGATAACAAAGTAAATATTAATTAATGTAAAAGAATACTTACAATTTCACTATTGGAACCGATTCGCATTGGCATCCACCAAGTACCAGCGCCTGATGTAACAATAAAGTTCGGACTGTCAGCATCCTTTTGATAATGGCCATAATCTACAACAAATATAGACTTTGTTATCAAGTTGGCCGGAAACATCTGCCCTTTGTGTGTATGTCCAGAAAGAACTAAATCAACTTCTGAACTATACTCTTCAATATTTGAAGGGGTATGATCCATAACTACAATTGGTATATTTGGATTTATCGAAGCTAAAGTTTCCGTAATATCTTTTCTTATCAATTCTCCAAATCCTCCAATTGGCGATGGATCTACACGTCCAAACAGAGCCAACCTTTCATCGATTATTACGTATTCATCATTAAGAAGTTTAATATTGCTCTGTTCAAGAAAATGAACCATATTGTTAAAGGTATTTCCAGCATCATGATTTCCTAAGCTTGCATAAACGCCATATTTAGCCGTCATACTTTTCATTACCTCAATTGCTTCCGAAGGATTTTGCAATGTATAATAATCATCGTTAAAAATATCTCCTGCTATGCATACAATATCAGGTTCCAAATCATTAATTTCTTGAACTACTTTCTTTAGATTTTTTTCAGAATTTGCAGATCCTAAATGTAAATCGCTTATCAGTACTATTTTGAGTTCACCCGATAATTTTTCTGTTTGAATTTCATAGGAAACGTGCTTAATATTACTTGCATTATATATACCATAACTAACCAAACCAGTAGTTAATAATATACAAACTAATCCAGCATAAAAACGGATGCTTTGAGGCATGGGGGACAGAATTATATTTAGTATCCTTCCTAGGAAAAGGACAAAGTCTGCCAGGAGAAAGAACATTAATAGGTATAGAAAAATTCCCAATACGTATGAACTTATCCCACTCATGATTACTTTAATCCAATTATATATTGGTAAACGTGCGATTATAATTGATGAAGTTAATAATAGGAATATACATATGTATATTTTTACATTTATATTTAAGAAAAGAATACTGAGCCATTGAAAGATTCTTCTCCCAACATAAAAACTTGTCCCTCCGTAAAATAATAAAATAAATATAATAAAAGTAATGACAGTAGTACTCAATGCTATCCTCTCTTTCTAGATATCGCTTTTTCTAATTGCATGATGTTTTTTTCTGCTGTGTGGTCTCATAAAAGGCATTATTAATTATACATATTGTCAAAAACTCATAATTATAAATATTTATGAATTTTACTAAAGATAATGCTTTTTTCTAAGTGCTAATAAGTTTGAAACTCGGTACAGGAAAATGATTCGTCAAAATCAATCTCTGTTATTCCGCAAAATGGTATATTAGGTTCAAAAGTAAAACGTCGTATTACATTGCCATGTGTTACTACGATGATTTTTTTGTAACCGCTATACCGCAAAAGAGCCTTTTTAGCACGGCAAAATACATCTTCAAGGTTTTCAAACTGTATTTCACTATTGTCCGGGCAAACTCCCTTTTGTTCTATGCATAATCTATTTGTTTTTGAAGCTAGGAAAAAGACACATTATGCGTATTCGTAGACTATACTTATAAACTTCTAAATATAACGTCTTACTTTATTCATATAATTTATGTACTCTTCCCCAAATTTTTGTATACACCATCTTTCTTCCGACTTAATAATCCAATGCGCTGAAATTTGAAAAACCAATAGTATTGCAAGTAATATCAATGACTGAGTAAGCAGTACACACCCAAAGAAATAAATAAAATATGCCACATACAACGGATTACGGGAGACCTGGAAGAGTCCTTTAAGATTGATGCCATTCTCCTCAGGTTTAGCAAAATTTAAAACTGAAAAAATACATAATATGACACCTAGTCCATAAATCGCTAAACCTATATAAAACCAGTATGAATCAGTTTTAATATT
>CAJJLI010000501.1 GCA_905192625.1 uncultured Clostridium sp.
TAGAGTGCGTGTGTTGGTTATAAAATAGAAAGCGTGAGAATAAAAATGAGATTGCATTTCTTTTTGGGTTGTTATTTGACTTAATGGTAAAAGCAAAGCACCTGCTGGTGGACATTGCTATTAAATTTATGAATCACGTATTTCACATATAGGCATAGACAACTACTTTTTGTGTAGTATAATAAAATATAAAGAATCAAAAAAGAGGGAGCTATTAATGAAAGAAATATTTTCAAAATTTGAATTGATGTCAAAGAATAATAAACGTATCGTATTTACTATTGTCATCTTTTTCTTGATTTTTGAAGCAACATTTCTATTTCCATTAAAATATGAATTATCAATATTGAACGCTACTATAATTTATTGTTACTTCATACTTGGTCTTGCTTTGTGTGCTACAACAAGAAGAAAACCAATAGTTATACTTTTAGGAATCGTTTTTAGCAATATGATAGGACTTGGATTGCGTATTTGGTTAGAATGGGAAGAATATTCTATGATTAGAGATTTAACATATAAAAATGTTCTGCTTACGTATATTCCAATTGTCGCAATAACCTTCATCTGTTATCTATACGCAAAAAAGGTTATTCAAAAAGAATCTAAGACTGTTTAAAGTATGATCATAAGCACCTTATCTACGGGTGCTTATGATTTTTATAAATAACAACACTATTATCTAACATACCTAAAAAAATAAAACCCTACAAGCCTTTATTCAATGCTTGTAGAGTTTCGTAAATTGCGCGAAGCGCTTTATTATTGTAGTATTTCAACTACTACTTTTTTATCATCCTTTGTTGCGGCAGCTTTTACAACCGTACGAATAGATTTCGCAATACGACCTTGTTTGCCGATTACCTTACCCATATCTTCCGGAGCAACCTTTAACTCAACAATAATCGACTTTTCAGTCTCTGTTTCTGTTACAACAACTTCTTCCGGATGATCTACGAGTGACATAGCAATTACCTGAACCAATTCTTTCATTACTTTTCACCTCCGCATATTCCTCTTAATAGAACAGCGTAACTAAGCTTATAAGCGCAATTATTTTACGATACCAGCTTTTTTAAATAATCTGCTAACTGTTTCAGTTGGTTGTGCACCATCAGCTAACCATTTTTTAGCTGCTTCCTCATCTACAGAAAAAGCACTTGGCTCTCTAGTAGGATCGTAAGTACCGATTTCAGCGATAAACTTACCATCTCTTGGGGATCTGGAATCTGCAACAATTACTCTATAGAAAGGAGCCTTTTTCTGACCCATTCTCTTTAATCTAATTTTTACTGCCATTGTTCAATTCACCTCCTTAAAACTTATATCTATGTTGAATTGCAGTATTCATTTTTGTGTAGTAACCATATTTATAGTGACTCCATTACATTACTACACTCCACAAATATTACAAGACACAGCATTATAATCCAAACGGTAACTTAAAGCGTTTTTTGCCTTTGCCACCCATCATGCCGGAAAATTGCTTCATCATTTTTCTCATCTGGTCAAATTGTTTTACCACACGATTGACTTCACTAATATCTACTCCAGCACCTTTAGCAATACGTTTTTTTCTAGAAGGATTAAGAATGTCTGGATTACGACGTTCTTCCTTCGTCATGGAATAAATAATGGCTTCAATTCCTGCAAGGGCATTTTCACCTTCATCCCAATCAACGTCTTTCAAATTTTTATTACCTAGACCACCAACACCTGGGAGCATTTCCATAATCTTTTGCATACCACCCATTTTTTTCATCTGTTGCATCTGTTCTAAGTAGTCATTAAAATCAAACTCAGCTTTTTTTAACTTCTTTTCAAGTTCTCTGGCCTTATCTTCATCGATTTCAGCTTGAACTTTATCAATTAGTGTAAGTACATCGCCCATACCAAGGATTCTTGAAGCCATACGATCTGGATAAAATTGCTCTAAATCAGATAACTTCTCGCCCATACCGATGAAAAGTATTGGCTTTCCTGTTACGGAACGAATGGATAATGCTGCACCACCTCTAGTATCACCATCAAGCTTTGTTAAAATAACACCGGTAATACCAATTTTATTATTAAATGTTTCAGCAACATTAACTGCATCTTGTCCTGTCATTGCATCTACAGTAAGAATGATGTGATCAATTGGAACATTCTCTTTAATTTCAATTAATTCATCCATCATATCTTCATCAATATGAAGACGACCTGCAGTATCGATGATTACTACATTGTTTCCATTCTTTGCTGCATGTTCCATCGCAGCTTTTGCAATATTAACAGGTTTGTGATTGGTTCCCATAGCAAATACAGGAACTCCTTGCTTTTCGCCATTGATTTGTAACTGATCAATCGCAGCTGGACGGTAAATATCACAGGCAACAAGCAGTGGCTTTTTACCTTTTGCTTTGAACTTACCTGCAAGTTTTGCAATTGTGGT
>CAJJLI010000502.1 GCA_905192625.1 uncultured Clostridium sp.
TGCACGAATTCACGGAAGGTGGAATTGGGATGGTGATAGGTTGGGAGCATGACATGCCTCTAATAAGGATTTCATTGTTTCAGATGTAGCTTTTGATACCACATTCGGCGTTGTTTCATAGTCAATGGTATCTATGGTAGTTCCTTCAGCATTGTTAATTTTAATACCAAAGTGTGGTGTAACTAATGTCCCACCATTAACAACCGCACTTGATGCTACAAGTAACTGTAGTGGAGTGATTTGAAACGATTGCCCAAATGTCATGGTTGCCAATTCAACTGCACCAACATTTTCTAGCTTGTGTTTGATTGAATTCGCTTCTCCAGGTAAATCAACGCCTGTTCTTTTTGTTAATCCAAGTCGGTCAAAATATTCATAAAACTTTGTCGCACCAACTCTTGCACCAATCTCCATAAACACTGGATTACAGGAGTTTTTGATGCCATCAACAAAAGTTTCACTACCATGCCCACCAACTTTATGACACCTTATCTTTCTATCTTCTACTATTTTATACCCTGGACAATAAAATCTATCATTTAGCGAAACAACTCCTTCTTCAAAAGCCGCCGTTGCAGTTATAATTTTAAATGTAGAACCAGGTTCATACGTATCACTTATCGCTGGATTTCTCCACATATTATTTAGTAGGTTTGTTTTTTCTTGATCTGTTAATGTTACACCTTCATACTTCTTTGTTAAATATGGATTCAGTTCATACGGACTATTTAAATCAAATTCAGGCACACTTGCAATTGCATAAAGCTCACCATTTTGTGGATTCATAATGACAATCGTCGCACTGTTTGCGCCTTTTGCTTCCATCACTTTTGTCGCCGCTTGCTCCGCATACATTTGAATATTCACATCAAGACTTGTATAAAGACTATTTCCAGGAATCGGCTCAATTCTATTCTCTGCAGCATTTTCAATTTCAATACCATGAGCAGTCGCCAACGTTAATATGGTACCATTTACTCCTTGAAGATAAGAGTCATACTCTACTTCAAGCCCAATAATACCTTGGTTATCGCTTCCTGTAAAACCTAATACCTTCGATGCTAGACTGCCATACGGATAAAATCTTTTATAATCTTCATCCACCATAACACCGTCTAATGAAAGGTTACGAATGTAATCTGCTGTCTCTTTATCTACATTGGATTTGACACGTTCAATGGAAGAATATTTCTCAACTCTTTTTCGAACCGTAGCCTCACTTAAATTCAGTGCTTTTGAAAGAGCAGAAATAACAGCTTCTGGATCAGTAATTTGATTATGTATTACCGATATCGTCGATACTGGTTTATTCGTAGCAATGACAGTACCATTCCTATCATAAATCGTACCACGTTCTGCCTTTATACTTCTCTCTCTTTCATGTAGCTCTTGTGCTCTTACAGCATATTCATCCGATGCAATAACCATTAAATAAAACAATCTACCTACTAAATATGTGGAAATAACAGCGATCACTGTAACAACCATCAATAAATTCTTACGATTATGCGATTTATAACGAAACATAGTTTTTCCTTTTCTGGTTAGCTTTGTTTCATTTTATTATAAAATGCATTAGGATATGATAGCTTTTCACAAAGTGTTCATAATTTCATGCAATATAAGCACAAAATTAATTTGATTCATCCGGAAGTACATCTGCTGTGCCCTCGTCTTGGGATGGATCATAGATAAAATCATCTAAACTTGTACCTTCACCAGTTTCCTGATTGCTGTTTGCATCACTGTTTGGATCCTTAGATTGATCTTTATTCACTGGTAAATCAACTTTATAGTCAATCTCGCCTTCCGGATAAATTCCTAGAAATGGAAGTACATCGCTTAAAATCTCACTGGTTAATTTCGTAGCAACAGAACTCATCGCTTTTTTCTCTTCATCGTGTACCTCGTCTATCACAGTGTAAATAACAACTTCAGGCTTATCCGCAGGTACCCCACCAATGAATGATACAACATATTTCTTAGCACTTCTTGGTAACTTTTGTGCAGTTCCTGTCTTACCACCAACCTTATATCCTTTTACTTGCGCTTGTTTGGCAGTACCTTCGTCTACTGTTAATAACATCGCTTCGCGGATAAATTCCGAGGTAGATGAAGAAACTGTTTCAGTCACTAAAACATTATCATAGGATTCTAACGTTGCACCATTTGCATCTCTAACTTCTTTAACAACATGAGGTTTATAATAATAGCCACCATTTATTAAAGAGCTATATGCAGCTACCATTTGAGGCATCGTTACTGTAAAACCTTGTCCAAAACTATTCGTTGCTAACTCTGTAACATTTAATTGATCTAAACTATAAAGTTTGCCTTCCGCCTCTGCTGGTAAATCGATTCCTGTCTTTTTCCCTAATTCAAAATGTTCTTTATAATAATTAAAGAGATTTTTTCTTTCCAATGCACCA
>CAJJLI010000503.1 GCA_905192625.1 uncultured Clostridium sp.
TTAATATTACCTTACTTTCTACGAATATTCGTGTATTAAATTTTTGTATGTTCAAAATAAACTTTTTTGACATTGTAACTCAATCTGCCCGCAATGTCAATACTGCAATACTTTAAAGCGCAACGCTTTAAAGTAAATTAGTATCAGTGAAATATAGACAAATATTAGAAGGAAAAATGTCGAAATGTAAAAATATTATTTATTTTTAGCAATAATTTAAGAAATTGCAAGTATATACAAAAAAGATTTGTGATAAATGCATATAAGTATTGTAAATTAAATGAAAATTTAGTAAAATAAGTACATGAAGTAATCAATACTATTTCATAACAATAACATGTTAAAACAAAAGAAAGGAATTTTATAACTGCAAACAGGGTAATTCGTTTTTTGGCAAGAGGGTGTATCAAATCAATGCTATGATAGAGGCATAAAAAACTACACCGTTCATAGCATGGTCTTGTATTCACTCCTTGACTATTAAGTATTGGAGGACAACAGACATGGAAACTTACAAATACGAAAAAATTCGTAACGTTGCGTTGTTAGGACATGGTGGGAGTGGTAAAACGACATTGGTAGAAGCAATGGCATTTACTACTGGTATCATTAACCGACAAGGCAGAATCGAAGAAGGTAATACCATTAGTGACTATGACAAAGAAGAGACCAAAAGGCTTTTTTCAATAAGTACAACATTGGTACCAATTATTTGGGAAGACACCAAAATTAATATCTTAGATACTCCAGGTTACTTTGATTTTGTTGGGGAAGTAGAAGAAGCTCTTACTGCTTGTGATGCTGCCGTAATCGTTGTTTCTGCGAAAGCAGGAGTAGAAGTTGGTACATTAAAAGCATGGGAATATTGTGAAAAATATAAACTTCCTCGTATGTTTTTTGTAACAGATATGGATGACGATCACGCAAGTTTTCGAGCTGTGGTAGAAAAGTTACAAGAATTGTATGGTAAAAAAATTGCACCTTTTCATTCTCCAATTCGTGAAAATGAAAAATTTGTTGGTTTTGTTAATGTTGTTAAAATGGCAGGACGAAGATTCACAAAATTAAGTGAGTACACAGAATGCCCAATTCCTGATTACGCAATGCCTTATGTAGAAAAATACAGAGAAGCTTTGCTCGATGCAGTTGCTGAAACTTCAGAAGAATTAATGGAAAAATATTTTGAAGGAGAAGAGTTTACACCACAGGAGATTTCTACGGCTTTAAGAAGCAGTGTTATCGATTGTAGTATTGTTCCTGTTTTAATGGGATCTGGCTTAAATGCGCAAGGTTCCAATATGTTATTGCAAGCAATTGAAAAGTATTTCCCTTCACCAAATAAACAGGTGATTACGGGTAGAAATATAAAAACGGATTCGACTTTCGCAGCAGATTATGATGCGAACAAACCAATGACTGCAAGGGTATTTAAAACAATTGCAGATCCGTTTATCGGTAAGTTTTCCTTGGTAAAAGTTTGTTCTGGTGTGCTGAAATCCGATGCGATTATTTATAATGCGGAGCGTGATACCGAAGAGAAATTAAGTCGTTTGTATATTCTTCGTGGAAAAGAGCAAATTGAAGTAAAAGAATTATATGCAGGTGATATTGGTGCGATTGGTAAGCTATCAAACACTATGACAGGGGATACCCTTTCAACCAAAGCACATCCAATCGTATACGATCGTCTTAAGATTTCAACGCCTTATGCATATCTTAGATATAAGACAAAGAACAAAGGTGATGATGATAAAGTTTCCCAGGCTTTGTCTAAATTAATGGAAGAAGATCTAACACTTAAGATAGTGAGTGATGTGGAAAATCGTCAGGCACTTATTTACGGTATTGGTGAGCAGCAACTTGAAGTGGCTGTAAGTAAAATGTTGCAACGATATAAAGTTGACATTGAATTAAAGAAGCCAAAAGTACCTTATCGTGAGACAATACGTAAAAAAGTTAGAGTTCAAGGAAAGTATAAAAAACAATCCGGCGGTCACGGACAATATGGTGATGTTCATATGGAATTTGAGCCACTTGGTGATACCGATAAAGCATATGAATTTGAAGAGAAAATCTTTGGAGGTTCGGTTCCTAGAAACTTCTTCCCAGCGGTAGAAAAAGGAATTGCTGATAGTGTATTACGTGGACCTCTTGCAGGATATCCAGTTGTGGGAATTAAGGCTACTTTAGTGGATGGTTCCTATCATCCTGTGGATTCTTCTGAAATGGCATTTAAAATGGCTACAATACAAGCATTTAAGCAAGGTGTACTGGATGCTAGTCCAATCTTATTAGAGCCAATCGTATCTCTAAAAGTTGTGGTTCCAGATAAATTTACTGGGGATATTATGGGTGATTTAAATAAGAGACGTGAGGGAGTCGAAGAACACGGAGATGATGGTCACGGCACCGGCGAAGATGACGGTA
>CAJJLI010000504.1 GCA_905192625.1 uncultured Clostridium sp.
CAGTCAAAAACAGCGACTGGCAGTCCATGCTCTTTGGCTATCGGCAGCAGCTTGTGCACCTACGTATGAACTAATTCGTCCATTAATGACCGAAAGTATACCATTTATCGGGGCGGATAAGACGTGGGAGGAACTGAATTATCGCGGCGAAGGTACTGTAGTAGCAGTGGTTGATACTGGTTTATATACAGATCATGAAGCCTTTGAAATTCAGCCAACATCTCCAAGAATATCGAAAAATGATATTGCCCAAACATTAGTAAATTTTGATTTAAGTGCAGAAAATAATTTTGCGTTAAACGCAGATGATGTATTCATTAGCAGCAAGGTTCCTTTTGTATATGATTATGCAGACAAAGATAATAATGTTTCAGGTGGTGATGACCATGGAACCCATGTTGCTGGTACTGTAGCGGCATCTGGTTCTCTTACATCTAGTGAAGATGGAATCAAAGGCGTAGCCCCAGAAGCACAGTTAGTTATTTTAAAAGTATTTAGTGACACAGAACCAGGAGCTAGTACCACAGATATTTTAGCGGCCTTAGAAGATGCAACAAAGCTTGGCGTCGATGTCATCAATATGAGTTTAGGCTCTGGAGCAGGTTTTACATATGAAAGCGAAGCTGGAATTGAAGAAGTTTATAACCGTGTGGTTGAAGCGGGAATTAATCTCGTAGTTTCTGCTGGTAATAGTTATAGTTCAAGCTATAACAATAATAATGGGGGCAAGGCACTAACAACAAATCCAGATACCTCTATTGTTGGGTCTCCTTCTACCTATGAAGCGTCATTATCTGTTGCTAGTGTTAAGAATTCTGGTATATTTACTGAGATGTTTAAAGCTGGTGATAAGGAAATTGTATATCTTGATAATGCTGCTAAAAATTATAAATTGGTTAATTCAATTGGAACGCAAGAATACGTTGTTGCTGGACTTGGAACTGTAGATGAGTTTTCTAAAGTGGATGTAAAAGGGAAAATAGCACTTGTAAAAAGAGGTACAATAACATTTAATGAAAAGAAGATAAATGCAGTAAAAGCAGGTGCAAGTGCAATTATTGTTTATAATAATACGGCAGGAACCATAAGCATGGCCATTGATAGCTACGATATTCCAGCGGTTTCCATAACATTAGAGGACGGTAATTATCTTGTAGGATTAGAAGATAAAAAGATAACAATTGATCCGTCGATTAATGTCAGTGTTGCTGGTCAAGCATCTGATTTTTCATCTTGGGGTGTAACGCCAGATTTAAAATTAAAACCTGAAATTGCGGCACCTGGCGAGGGAATATATTCTTCAGTCAATGGTGGTTATGCAAGTATGAGTGGAACTTCTATGGCAAGCCCACATGTTGCAGGTGCAACTGCGATAATGAAGCAGTACATAAACGATAGATTCGGAAATTCTTTCACTGCATTGCAACAGGAAACTTTAATTAACCAAATTCTTATGTCAACAGCAAAAGTAGTCACCAATGGTGAAGGCTTACCATATTCTCCACGTAAGCAAGGCGCAGGTATGTTACAAGTTTATGGAGCAGTAAGTTCCAAAGCTTATTTATATGTGGATGGTAGTGATCGGACAAAAATTGAACTTGGAGATGATGTAGACAAAACGGGTGTTTATTCGTTTGATTTTCATATGAAAAATATTTCAGATAGCGAGATAAGTTATTCTTTAGATACGGATACATTAACAGAGTCTGTAAAAGATGAAATATTTATCGCTGAATCACCTAAAATGCTTTCACCAAAGGTTACAATCAATGTATCTGGTGGTACATTGAAAGGAAATCAACTTACCGTAGGACCGAATGCCGATGTGAAAGTTGAAGTCAACCTTGAATTATCCCAAGAAGATAAAGTTTATTTAGACAGCAATTTTACAAATGGTGAGTTTGTAGACGGTTTCGTTTACTTAAATAGTGATACCGAAGTAGGTTTATCCATTCCTTTCATGGGATTTTATGGTGACTGGACGAAAGCACCAATTATGGATTCTTCTTCTTTGTATGAGGATGGTGATTACTCACAAACAACAAGTGAAGCGTATAATTTTATTGGAAAAGGTGAATATGTACTTGGCGAAAATATTTATGCGGTACTAAACCATGTAGATTTACCACATGATAAGAATAAAATTGCCATCTCTCCAAACGGTGATGGATATTTTGATAGCATAGATGCTATAACAACAAGTTTACTTCGTAATTCTAGAACTCTTAATTATACAATAACGGATGAAGATGAGAATGTATTGTATAACCATGTGTCACCGTATGAGAGAAAATCTTACTATTTATCATCCTATGGAATTATCAGCTATGCTTTACATATGGATTCTTGGTATGGACTTGATTCACAAGGAAATGTGTTGCCAGAAGATTCTACTTATACATACAAG
>CAJJLI010000505.1 GCA_905192625.1 uncultured Clostridium sp.
AGGCTATGACGGCAAGGGCCAATACGTCCTGTACAGCACGGCAGACTTGGCGCCATGAGCTGACAAGGCTTCCATCAAGGCGTGCATTAGGACAAGACATGATGAAGCTTGGTATGAAGTATACCATCGCCATGCTAGACATTGACTTTTTTAAAAAGTTTAATGATAAGTATGGGCATGATACTGGGGATGATGTATTAAGAGTAGTGGCGTCCATTATCAAAGACGTTGGCGGTGGGGGAAAAGCCTACCGCTATGGAGGGGAAGAATTTACTATTTTATTTTCAGGTAAAAACATAGAGGCTGCGCTGCCATATCTGGAAGAATTAAGAGAAGCGGTTGCGCTGAATGGATTTACCATAAGTGGAAAGCAAACAACGAAATATGGGACAAAAAGAAAGAAAAGGTCCAAGGGAAAATTATTTGCAAGTAAATCAAAAAAGAGAAATCGCGGAACAAGTTTAATCTCTCATAATGCAAAAAAGGTTCGAATTACGGTTAGTATTGGAGTGGCACAAAAAAATGAAAACTCTAGAACAACCGATAGCGTTATAAAAGAAGCGGATAAGGCACTTTACCGAGCGAAGAAAAAGGGTAGAAATTGCGTTAGTGAATAGTTACAGAAAAAAATCCTCTATTCTCCAACATTGGCGAATCTGAGGATTTTTTATACTGCAGAAGGTAATTGAAGAACTAAGAAATCAGCGCAAGAGTTTTACCCCGATACACTGGGCAATGCTTGATTCTTGTTATGATAGAAGCTATTAAAATCTTTTGTTAAATGGATAAAACTTATTAGTAAATTTAGAAAACTTCTCAGCTACCATTTATTACTCACCATGTGTTATTACTTCTAGTGGTCTATATTTAATTAATAATATCTCGAGTAATGAGAACGTAGTTCTTACAATAAATTTAAGCATGCTTATATACATAGAAAATCCTTAGAATTTTACAAGCTATGAATAATTCAAAAATGTTTAGAATATGCTTAATTAAAACTTTAGGCATATGGAGGTAAGAATATGGAAAAGTCATTTATGGAAGCAATTAAGAATAGAAGAAGCATATATGCGTTAAGTAATGAATTAATAGTTTCGAAAGAAAGAATCGAGGAAATCGTGAAGGATGCAATTAAGCATGTACCATCTGCTTTTAATTCACAAAGTACAAGGATTGTAATTCTCTTTGGAGAGCATCATGATAAGTTGTGGCAATTTACACTGAATGAATTAAAGAAACTAACGAGCGAAGAACAATTTGTGGAAACCGAGAAAAGAGTAATGGGAGCGTTTGCTTCTGGATATGGAACTGTATTATTTTTTGAAGATCAATCTGTCGTAGAATATTTAGTTAATAGCTTCCCTCTATATGGAGATCGTTTTCCTGATTGGTCACTGCATACGAATGCAATGCATCAATTCGTAATTTGGACAGCTTTAGAAGCGGAGGGCTTAGGTGCATCACTTCAGCATTATAATCCTCTCATTGATGAAAATATTCAAAGAGAGTGGGGAATCGATAAAAATTGGAAGTTATACGCTCAGCTACCTTTTGGGAAACCATTAATGAGAGCAGGCGAAAAAGAATTCTCGGATGTGGAAGCTCGAGTTAAGGTTTTTAAGTAAGTTATTTTTAAGAAGAAAAAGATATCTAAAAAGATAAAAGATATATTGCAAACCTTGTTCCCGAAAGATAGCTTTTATTCTTACAAGTTCGTTATGATTTCAATTAAAGGAAAGAATCAAATCACGGTTAACAAATTATGAAAAAAATAAAGATTGAATATAGCGGAAACGAGCAGGGAACTGCTCGTTTTTTCTGGATATAAATATTTATCATATACAGTGCTTAAGAGTATAAAAGTTAATTTCTCAGTACAGTATGCAAAACATAGCTTTGCTGGAAATATTTTCTTGTAATTTGTCTAACTAGTGATATATAATATCTCTAACTAAACTTTTTAAATAAGCTATGAGCAATACAATATCAAAACCCGTATGTTGTATTATCTAACATTATTGGGTATGTAACTGTTACAACTTTGTTTATAACAGTAGCGTATTTTTATCTATCAATTAAACTAAAAAGAAGACGAAAGAGTTGGGAGAAGATTAAAGTGAAAAAAATTATAACAACAATAACAGTAATATTTCTTTTATTTAGCCTAAGTGCTTGCGGTACAAAATCTGCTAACAATTTATCTCTTACCGACAAAGGACTTAGCCTAATCGGAGAGGTGGATAGACTTGCTGAATGTGAAGAATACATATCTCTTTATAGTGCAAGTGATGAAATTGCAGGTGTAATTAAAGGTATTGCAGAAAATGAGTATACAGAGCCAAAAGCTGTTTTTGTCATTCCTAATTTGGATGAAATCGTACTGCAGAGTA
>CAJJLI010000506.1 GCA_905192625.1 uncultured Clostridium sp.
GCAGCTATCTTGCCGAATAAAAATAAGATGTTACCAACGGGACCTCCTACTAAATTCCCAAGTTGTTGTATAATAGTTCCAATGATAAGCGTAGCAAACAGACCCAGCGCCATACCACTTAAACCGTCAATAAAGATTTTATTTAATACCTTTTTTAGTTTTTCCATGTGTTTTCCCCTTTTTAAAATCACATTGCATTTACTGCTGTCTTGTCACCTAAATTAACACATGATTTTAAAAAAGTCAATAACTAAAAAATCTGTTATAAACTATTCAAATGTAGCATAAAGAAAAGTTTATAATGTATTACTAGAATTATAATTATAGAACTGGGACTTTCAATGAAAAAAATAGCATTTAGATAAGTCTAGAAGATGAAAGCTGCATGTTTTTGTGCTAACATAAACACTTTTCTTCTATATTTTATCTAAATGCTATTTGTTATATCGATATTTATGAGATTAGAAAACCTTTTTGCTTTAATGCAAGTTCAATACGATCAAGAATTTGTTCACTATCTGCTTCCACTGTATGGAAGTGTTGGTTGTGAGTTAATTCTTTTAAAGGAACCGTCTTTTTTGAATTAACCTTATCAACAAAATCATATACATCTTGTCTTGTTGAAATAATTAAATCTGCTGAAATACTACCATACACATTATGACTTACAATGACATCTAAAATTTTTCCTCCATTATCTACAATGGTACAAAGTTCGTCTTCAATTTGATCTGTAGTATGGAGAACAGGAAAACATCGATTCACTTTTTGGTTCTCTCTATGGTAGAGCATATAACCTTTGGTTGTTGATAAGATATTTTTGTTCACGGCTCTTAAAAGTGCAATATCTTGGACGATTACTTGGCGGCTAACACCAAGTTTTTTCGCAAATTCACTACCAGAGATGGGGTCATCACTTAAGTTTAACAGTTCCAAAATTTTTTCTCTACGTTCTTGTCCCTCCATAACAATCACTCCTTTTAGATTTCTGAAATCAGTGCAGTCATTAATCTTACTGTATGTTCAATTGCCTTCGCTTCAAAGGTTGGATAGTCCATATGAGCACTATCGTCTGCCTTGTCTGAAATAGCACGAATGATTAAGAATGGTATTTGATTTAAGTAGGCAGCTTGTGCAATAGCAGCGCCTTCCATTTCTGTACAAATTCCTCCAAACTGTGTAGTGAGCCATTCTTTTTTATTCTTATCAGCAATAAATTGATCACCACTTACAATACGCCCTTCTCTAACAGAGACATCGGTATTCACTTCGCTACAAATACGTGCAGCTAATTTTATAAGATGTGAGTCTGCTGGAAACACGGAAGTTTCCATTCTTGGTATAACGCCAAGATCATAACCAAAGGCAACGGCATCTACATCGTGCTGTATTGTGTCAGTTGAGATAACGATATCTCCAATGTTTATATTGGCATCCAACGATCCAGCAATTCCCGTATTGATTACACAAGAAACTTCAAATAAATCGATTAGGATTTGAGTACATATACCTGCATTGACTTTACCAATACCTGAACGTACGATCACGACATCTTTTCCGTCGTATTTTCCTTTGTAAAAATCCATAGAGGCCTTTTTAATAACTTGGACTTCTGACATAAGCTCCTTAAGTTTGATTACCTCTTCTTCCATTGCACCAATAATGCCTATCATCTTTATACCTCTTTCTTAATATGTTTATATATCAAAGTAAATACGTTTGTATATTTACAATTCCTCTATTTACGTTGCTTATCGTGGATATTATACCCCAAATAAAAATAAATTGCAAAAACCTTTGGTATGGGTTAGAATAGAAGTTATGTAAATTGGGAAAAAATCAAAGGTAGCAGAAGTAAAATCTTATTTAAACATTTTGAATTATTTACGTAAGAAGATATTATAATAAGAATATACTATAAGAAATAGATGAAAGAATATTAATATTAAAGGAGTAGTTTATGAAATATAAGACAAGTGGTGTTTGTGCACGTGAAATTAATATTGAAGTAGAAGAAGTAAATGGAAATAAAATCGTAAAATCAGTTGATTTTGTTGGTGGATGTAGTGGAAATACAGGTGGTATTTCTAACTTAGTAAAAGGAATGTCAGTGGATGAAGTTATAAGTCGACTTGAAGGTGTTAAGTGTGGATATAAGAATACGTCATGTCCAGATCAATTAGCGAATGCCTTGCGTGAATTACAATAGTTTGTTTAATACATAGATTTTACGTTATGTATTGTATTCGGGGAATATAGTTATATATAGATTATTAGCCAAATAAAGAGAGGTGTTTTATGATGAAAAGAATAGTTTTAACATGCGGTGGAAAAGCTGGGCATGTAATTCATAATATTGCGCTGATTTCCAGATTAAAAGAAGAGGTG
>CAJJLI010000507.1 GCA_905192625.1 uncultured Clostridium sp.
AAAAGATAAGAAATTAGTCAAAGAAGAAGCAAATGAATTCTTAAGCCATATCTCGATGGATATTGACATGAACCGTATTATGGTTCGTGATGATCGCTTGTATTTATTACCAGAAGGAATCGTTGATCTAAAAGGAGTTAGAACCTTACGTTCTGGTCTATTATTAGGCGAGATGAAAAAGAATCGCTTTGAACCAAGCCAAGCTTTAGCCAATGCGCTTCGTATGGAGGAATACGATAATGTTTATAACATGTCAGTGGAGGATGAGGATGTCATTCGATATTTAAAATGTGAATCCATTGAAGTGAAAAAGCCATGTAAGGATGGTTGGGTATTGCTTTGTGTTGATGGTTATCCGTTAGGGTTTGGAAAGTATTTGAAAGGCAATTTTAAAAATAAATATCTTCCAGGTTGGAGACTTATGTAGAAAAATAAACAGTAGGAGAAAAATTGTGTCTAATTCAAAAGTTATACGTCTTGATAAGCTTCTTACAGAACTGTCCGTTGGGACAAGAAGTGAAGTTAAGGGAATGATAAAAAAAGGTAAAATTACAGTGAATGGTGCTTTATGCAAAATTCCAGAAACGAAAATTCAAACAGCAAC
Organism: uncultured Clostridium sp.; assembly: GCA_905192625.1. GTDB lineage: Bacteria > Bacillota > Clostridia > Lachnospirales > Lachnospiraceae > Lachnoclostridium. The sequence continues at coordinate 605 of CAJJLI010000507.1, forward strand.
TGATATTGTAGCGCTCGATGGACGGGTGCTACAGTACAGCGAATTTGAATATTATATGTTAAACAAGCCACAAGGAGTAGTATCTGCCACTACAGACAACCATTGTGAAACCGTGGTTGATTTAATAACCGGGAGCAATCGTAAAGATTTGTTTCCAGTGGGGCGTTTGGATAAAGATACGGAAGGCCTATTATTAATTACAAACGATGGTGAACTTGCTCATAATTTACTCTCCCCTAAAAAACATGTAGACAAGGTTTATTATGCAAGGGTGAAAGGGAATGTGACAAATGAAGATTGTCATCGATTTATAGAAGGTTTGCCTGTTGACGCGGAATTTACTGCTATGCCAGCAAAACTTAAAATATTATCGGCTGGTGAAATATCGGAAATTCATTTAACCATTAAAGAGGGTAAGTTTCATCAAGTAAAACGAATGTTTACAGCAGTGGAGAAAGAAGTAATTTATCTAAAACGTATTTCTATGGGGAGTTTAGTGCTAGATGAGAGCCTAAAAGCAGGGGAGTACCGTTCCTTAACAAAAGAAGAAGTCGATGCACTCAGGGTAAGTAACAAATAAGCAATAGGATTTCCCGGTAGAAGTGAATCGTGTAAAAAATAGAAATCAATTTTCACATGCAAGTTTGTGCTTACGCACCACAAACTTCTTATGCGCAAAGAACGTGCGCAAGAATGGGGAATATAATGATAAATTAAACACAACAAACGAAGGAGAATTATGCTAGAGAATATTAAAGCAGTCATATTTGATTTGGATGGAACATTGGTTGATTCCATGGGTATATGGAAACAGATTGATATAGAATACTTAGCGAAATATAATATAGCCTTACCAGATGATTTGCAATCGAGTATCGAGGGCATGAGCTTCACAGAAACTGCGAATTATTTTAAAGAGCGTTTTCAAATTCCTGAGGAGATTCATGAAATCAAAGCGACTTGGAATGAGATGACGTATAAAAAATACAAAAATGAAGTTCCATTAAAAGAGGGTACCAGGGAATTTTTAAACATGTTAAAATCCCGAGATATCAAAATGGGAATCGCAACAAGTAATTCAAGAGAATTGGTGGAAGTTGTTATAAAGAGTTTGCAAATTGATTCTTTTTTTGATGCGGTACACACCTCGTGTGAAGTAGAAAAAGGAAAACCATCTCCAGATATTTATTTATTGGTGAGTGAGAAACTAGGGGTTGCACCAACGGAGTGTCTTGTGTTTGAGGATGTTCCACAAGGAATCATGGCAGGTAAAAATGCTGGCATGAAAGTGTGTGCGGTAGATGATGAGTATTCAAGAGCACTAGAAGAGGAAAAACGTAAATTAGCAGATTATTTTATTGAATCGTTTCAAGAGCTGTTATCATAAAAGGAAGAGTTTAGTACAATTAAGAACTAAAGATTTATTGATCCAGTGTTTGCAACTGATTTATCAAAAAAGAGGGAATACATGCAGGAATTAATTGTAACAAAAAATGATGCTGGTCAAAGGTTGGATAAGTTACTAGCAAAATATTTAAACAAAGCACCTAAAAGTTTTTATTATAAAATGTTACGGAAAAAGAATATAACATTGAATGGGAAAAAGGCAGATGGCTCTGAAAAGTTAGTAGTGGATGATGTTGTAAAATTCTTTTTATCCGATGAAACAATAGCTTCTTTTCAAGAAGAAGTTAAGATTCAAAAAGTAAATCACAATTTATCGGTCAGTATCCTGCAAAGGTTCGAGGTAGTCCTTATATTTGGCAT
>CAJJLI010000508.1 GCA_905192625.1 uncultured Clostridium sp.
TGGCCAATAATTCATCTGTGTATTTATGTTTATAGTATACTTACTATCCCAAGGCGGATCCATACGTTCATTCCAGATTCCTTGTAAATTCGCTGGTAATGAACCTGGTCTACTACTAGATATCATCAAATATCTTCCATATTGAAAGTAGAGTGATAATACATCATTGTCTTCTTTATGTTTTAATTTTTCCAAACGTACATCTGTCGGTAAACAACGCTTACTCTTATCACCTAACTGCATGTACACGCGTTGATATAAATTTGTATAATCAAAGTTATGTCTATTCCTTACTTCTTCCCAGTGACTCTTACAAACTTCATTTAATACATTTCTACTCTCTACGATTGGATCTTTTGCTCGAAATGTAGTAGCTGCAGAAAGATATAGAATTACTTCACTTGCCTCCTCTACAATTAAGAATTCACCAATTGCCTTAACTGAACCCTCTCCGAGACAATTTCCTCGTAACATTCCGCAATACGTTATTCCACCGTCGCCAGTATCTGTATCAAAGCCAATCGTATCCATTCCCTCATGCCAAACATGATTTATAAATTTTCTGCGATTAAAATGACAATGAAAATTTAACTTTTCACTTCCTTCTGCCTTAAGATGAATCGCTATTATTTTATCTGGATAAGACGCAAATACCTCCCTTGTAAAAGTGGTATCTTTTATCTGATAAGAAGTTCTTACAATACCATCTTCAAGGTCCAATTCCCTCTCATAATTACTATACTCATTCATCGCATGTTCAAAGCGTAATTCTAAGTACCCCATCGTTTGATAGATTCTTTCAAAAGCAGGGGTACCTGATAATGAATATAGGGATAACTTTTCAGCGTCCCTGATTTTACCATCTAATATCAGTTCTCTGATTTTAGGTAAGTTTTCCGCACTCTCGGGATTGATGCGATTAAGAGGTCTCCCATACCATATGCTATCTTCATTTAATTGAATTTTCTCTAAAAACACATCTCCAAATACCATAGCGCCCAAACGGCCATTTCCTACTGGTAAAGCCTCTTTCCATGCAGTTGCTGGTTTATCATACCATAACCGCTCTTTTAGTTTTTGACTCATGTCACCTCTAGTTCCTTTCAATTTTTTTAACCTCATTAAATTATCTCTTTTTGCACAAAAGCGACTTATATTCTTGTTTGTATAATAACGCTTTCCATTTTTAGTATAGCAATAATATACAAAAAATAAAGGTTCAATCCTTTCATTTCGTACAATTATTGTATCTTTTTACTTGATTTTGTAAGTATTTTCATATAAACTACTAAATAAATGAATATAATGTAAACTTTGATAAGCTTCTCTTTTGGTTAAAATGAACTATCATAAAATAAATCTATTGGGGGATTTGGAGATGCTTTCCTTAAAAAAACTATATAATAATAATTCAATATTTCAATTTTGGACTTCTTATTTATTGGTACTAATCATTCCACTTCTTATTGTGTTTATCTGCTTTCAATATGTCTTTCGTGTTGTTGAAGAGGATGCCAATAAAACAAATAACACCATGCTTGAACACAGCATCATTCTTGTGGATAGTGAGCTAAAATCGATGGAATCCTTAGCACTTCAAGCCGCACAAAGCAATAAACTTTTGGAATTTTCTAAGGCTACAAAATTAAACAGCAAGAACGCATTGCTAGCTCTTGAGGTAATGAATGATATCTTTAGTTTGATTAACTTCCATGGCATTAATGTAGTTGATCAAGTTTATGTATATTGTCGTAATTCCAACTATATCATGTATGAAAATACGCTTTATAAGCTAGATAATTTCGAAAAATACGTAACCAAATGGGGCTTTGACCTTGAGGATTGGTACGATCGTTGTATCAATAACACTGATCGCCTCCCTTTTTATCTCGCCTCGGATAACAATACACTTATATACGTATTACCATTTTCTAATTACTTAAAGGGCGAGAATCAAGGTGTAATTGTTTTACAATTGGATACAAAAAAACTAGAAAAACTTTTAGATTTTTCCAACAAATTTGAAGAATATGCTGTTTTTATTTTAAATAGAAACCAAAAACTATTATGGACAACACGAAAGGATAATTCTTTTACTTCAGAGGATAATACAAATAGCCTTCTTTTAAATGAAACGAATATCGATGCAACTGCTATTTCGGATGCAAATGAAGAAGAGGTTCCTACAGAAATCACTGTTGATGAGAATAGTAATTCCACAAAGGACGATATCACAAATAATTATTCCGTAAATAACGATTCTAAAGATTCTTCTAAGGATTTAACTTTGGAACAAATGGCATTATCAATAAAAAATAAGGATACTCAAGTTATCCAATCAGAATCTGTAAAAAATGGGTG
>CAJJLI010000509.1 GCA_905192625.1 uncultured Clostridium sp.
GAGTGGATCTCTGCGGAATCTATCGTTGGTCTTGATAAAAAATTCACAGCTCGTCACTACGAAATAATATAACATTATATAAATCCTACACCGAGGCAGAAATTGAAAGAGCGCTTTATGTGTCTGGATTAAGTGATTTTGTAAAAGCCTTGCCTCATGGATTGGACACGATGTTATATGACAATGGGAAGAATATATCTGGTGGAGAGCGTAGCCGTATTGTAATTGCCAGGGCTATGTTAGCAAAGGCAAGTATATTATTCCTTGATGAGGCTTTTGCATCCCTTGATATGGAACGTGCGAAAGAGATTGAAAAAACAATATTATCATTAGAAAATATAACAGTTATTAATGTTAGTCATGTGATATTTAAAGATTCCATGGAGCAGTACGATGGAGTATTCCATGTGAAGGGAACTGTCAGTGCTTAAAAACTGTGGTAAATTGTAGTATTTTATGATAAAATAATAAAGACAAAGGAAGTGCAAGGTTACTTGCTTTCCGAAATGAAACTATGGGGATGTGGCAATGTTATATTTTTGCCACATCCCCATACGCTCAAGTATAATCTACATAAGGAAAAGGAGAGTGCATGATGATACATCAAGAGATTTTAGTTCAAATTCCAGATCGAGGTTTAGAAGAACCTGCAAAGTTATATTCTTATATTATAGATAATACAGCACAGATTGATAGTAATCGCAAACGTCCTGCAGTTATTATTTGTCCTGGTGGTGGATATTCACATACTTCCGATCGTGAGGCTGAACCAATTGCCCTACGTATGATGGCAGGTGGATACCATGCATTTGTGTTGCGATATCATGTAGCCCCAACAACATATCCTGTGCAATTGCTAGAACTAGCTGCAAGTGTTAAATATGTTCGTGAACATGCGAAGGAATTAAATATTGATGAGAATCGTATTGTAATTGCAGGATTTTCAGCCGGTGGACATTTAGCAGGAAGTTTGGCAATGTTTTGGACAGAAGAGTGGTTGGCGAAAGAATTACAAACAACATCGGATATGATAAGACCAGATGGTTGCTTGCTGTGTTATCCAGTTATTACATCCGGTGAGTACGCTCATCGTGATTCTTTTATAAGAGTACTAGGAGATCGTTACGACGAACTATTAGATAAACTTTCCTTAGAAAAACAGGTGAATGTAAATACACCACCAATGTTTATTTGGCATACGTACACGGATACAAGTGTGCCTGTAGAGAATTCCTTATTGCTTGTATCTGCTTTAAGAAAATTTAATATATCAGCAGAATTTCATATGTACCCAGTCGGGAAACATGGGCTTAGTTTAGCGACAGAAGAAACCATGAATTCAGACGGAAGAAGTATACAGCCAGAATGCGAAGGATGGATTGATCTTGCTTTACGCTGGATTAAAAATCTAGGAGGCGCTCAATGTTAGAACTTAAAAATGTATGCTTTGAAGTGGATTCAGCTACAAGGAAGGATATTTTAAAGGACATTAATTTAACAATTGAAGATAATAAATTTATTGCCATCACCGGACCTAATGGTGGTGGCAAATCAACGCTTGCGAAGATAATAGTAGGAATTGAAAAACCTACTTCAGGACAAATCTTATTTGATGGCGTTGATATTACAAAGATGAGCATTACAGACCGTGCAAAGGCTGGGATTGGATTTGCATTTCAGCAGCCAGTTCGTTTTAAAGGCATTACGGTAAAAGATTTAATTACCTTAGCCGCTGGTAGAAACATTAGTACACCAAAAGCTTGCGAATATCTATCTGAAGTTGGGCTTTGTGCAAAGGATTATATCAATCGTGAGGTCAACGCTAGTCTTTCCGGTGGAGAGTTAAAGAGAATTGAGATTGCAACAATTATTGCAAGAAAAACGAAGCTATCTGTATTTGATGAACCAGAGGCTGGCATTGACCTTTGGAGTTTTCAGAATTTAATTCGTGTGTTCGAGAAGATGCATCAAGAAATAAAAGGTTCCATCGTTATTATATCTCACCAAGAACGTATTTTAAACATTGCAGATGAGATCATTGTAATTGCAGATGGTAATATCATAAAAGCAGATGAAAAAGAAAAAATACTTCCTCATTTACTAGAAGCATCAGCTGCTTGTGAGTTTTATAAAAAGGAGGAAGTATAATGGATGCGATACAAAAAGAATTATTAGCTCAAATTGCTGACCTTCATGAAGTGCCTCAAGGTGCTTATAACTTTCGAGTAAATGGTGAAGGAGCAGGGAGAAATAGCACAGAGCACATTGATATTGTAACAAAGAAGGATAAACCAGGAATTGATATGATCATTAAGCGAAGGAAGAGGTGGGAATGGAGCGAG
>CAJJLI010000510.1 GCA_905192625.1 uncultured Clostridium sp.
ATTATGGAAGTTAGGATCAAATTCCTTACCAACTGCTTCAATTGGTTTTACACCAGCAGCTTCTAGTACATCTACTAATTGTTTGTAGATTTTTTCAATTCCTTGAACAAAAGCGCTTGATTTTTCGTCTTCTGTTACAACGCCAAGTCCTCTTTCAAAGTTATCAACGACTGGTAAAATCTTCTCGATGATATCCTTTGCTCCAACTTCAAACATCTGAGCTTTTTCTTTTTCAGAACGTTTTCTAAAGTTATCAAACTCAGCCATAGAACGGATTAAACGGTCATTCAATTCCTCGATTTTTTCATCCTTACTATCTTTCTTATCTTTTTTCTTAAAGAAGGATTTTTTATCTTTGCCGTTAACCTCTGCTGCTTCAACATCATTTGCTTCATCTGCAGCATCTTCATTTGAATCCTCTACTACTACATCTTCTGCGAATTCTTCCTCTGAAGCTTGTGTTGCCTTACTCGTTTCATCAACGATGTTTTTTTCAATCATATCTTCTAATTCATCTTTTTCTAATTCATTAAAATCTATTGTATCTGACAACTATCTTCACCATTCCTTCCTTGTCGTAAATACTTCGGTTTTATTTTTTATCACCCTTGAAAATATCATCTAACTGACCCATTAGGTTTTGCAAGGTGCTTACTACCTTTTCATAATCCATTCGTTTTGGACCAATGATACCAATCTTACCATAAACACCTTCTTCGATTTGGTAAGTAGCTGTTACTACTGCACAATCTTTCATGGATTCTACTGGTGTTTCATTCCCAATATATACTTGAATGCCACGGTTCTCACCGTTTTCAGCTTCACTACTCATAAGATTGGTAAGTTGTTTCTTCTCTTCAATGGTATAAAGTAGCTCGCTTGCTTTTTCCGTATCACTAAGTTCTGGATACTTTAATATATTGGTTGCTCCACTTGTGAAGATCTGAACATCCTCTTCTTCTCCAATAGCTTGGGCGATTGCATCGAGAATGTCACTAACAACGTTAGTATAACCAGTTGTTTGTGCTTTCATTTTTTGAATGAGAGATAAATGAATCTCTGACAAATCAAGCCCTTGTAAGAATGTATTCAGTACGATGTTAAGCTTTAAAACAATTTCTTTTTCTAGTGGTTCTTCCACCTGAATCATTTTATTTTTAACAATATTACCTTCTAGCACGATAACTGCAAGAATTTGTGTACTATCGACATCGGTAATTTGTATGAACTTGACTTTACGGCCACGATATTGACGAGTTGTAATCATTGTCGTATAATTGGTATTCACTGCAAGCAGTTTTGCAACTTGCTTTAGCAGAGTTTCCATCTTATCCGCCTTTTCTAGCAACATTCCTCGCATCTCTTCTACTTCTGTTGTTTTTTCTTCCATCAGCATATCAACATAGAAGCGATACCCCTTATCCGATGGAATTCTACCAGCCGAAGTATGTGGTTGAATAATGTATCCTAGTTCCTCCAAATCCGCCATCTCATTTCGTATTGTTGCGGAACTTAGATTTAAGTCCGTATACTTTGAAATGGTTCTCGATCCAACTGGTTCACCTGTTTCAAGATAATTGCGAATAATTGCTTGCAAAATTTTTATTTTTCTATCATCTAACTCCATCATTCCCTCTTTCTCAGATGAATCATCTGTAATTTGAAATGGACGAGCAAACTATGATGTTGATGTTGTTAGCACTCATTAAGTTAGAGTGCTAATATCGTTAAACATAAGATATCACTATCAAAAACTTTTGTCAATATGTATTATGGATTTTTTTTATTTTTTTATTTAAAACGAAAAATTAAAGCACTTGAACATTTAACCAAAATTATATTTTAAAAATTTACAACGAATAAAAAGCGGCTGGTGTGATAACTTACACACCAGCCTTTATAATTACTCCAACTCCTGCCCAAAAATCTGATGCATATTGCTATGGCGTTGCAACGAATTTACCCCTTCTTCAATGTAATTCCAAGTATCTTGATAAGAACCTGCTACCGCAAGATTCTCACTGGATATAAAGTCTACAAACTCCTTACAACGACCTTCGTATTGATCGGCAAAGGCATCCGACATCTCTTCTTTTTCCTCGTTAGAAAAATCTTTGAGTTCATTAAAAAGCACATGCTCTAAATTACATGAATTAAAATAAATGCGATATGGAATCTTTTTTACCTTTCCTGTGTTTCTTAATTTAAATAAAATATCTGCTTTCCTATGGTTACGGTCTAGGGTAGAAGAAACCGAAGGGGCTTCTACGCGGTCTTCATAATAGGTAATCTCAGGAACTTTCGCCTTTGTTACCTTATCATCGGAGATAAATACAC
>CAJJLI010000511.1 GCA_905192625.1 uncultured Clostridium sp.
ACTTTGTATGAATTCAGTTTCGTTATCGAAAGTTTCTTCATTCACATCAACACCGCATATTACAGCTAATATATTTTTACCTTCACTTTTATCATCAAATTCTTGTTCAAGTATGTTCTCTAATGTTGTTTCAAAAGAATTACTATAATACGCTTCTACTAATCTTTTATATATTTTTTGATATTGCTCTTTCATAAGAATCTCCATTTTCATATTTGCATTTGTTCTTATTTTTAGTATATTTTAACTTTTTATGCAATTATTTTAAAATAATGAAGATTCTTAAGTATCCTTTTATAATTACTTGTGAAAAATATATGTTCACTATTTCAGGATAATCAAAGGTGACTTCCTGTATTACCTTAGATAAATTAAATCAACTCTTACAATTTCTCAATTTTCATTAACAGAAGTTTTATAAAATAAATATTACAAATAACGTTTGACTATACAAACATTAAACTTTTTATAAACATTGCGAACTGCTGTTATTCCACTAACTCCCCAAACATTGATTCATCTTTTACGACACACTCAGCAACAATTTGAATTATAGGGTCCATATCCGGATGCTCATAATTTTGTGCTAGCTCTAATGCATTATTAAATCTTATATCTTTCTGTGGCTGAATAAAAATTATTCCGTACCCCTCATTGATTAAGATACTACTAATTAAAAAATCAGCAAGCAATTCATTTCCTTGATCAAACGGTTGAATATCAAAGATACGTTTGTATACATAAGTAGCGAATTCAATCGGATGGAAAAATGATTTCGAAGTATTTACTTGACCAATAAAATGATCCATAAAATGTGGTAAATCTTTTGGTTCCGGAGTTATCTTTTTACTTTTTGTTTGTAATGCTTGCGTTTGTCGATATTGCCCTGCAAACTCATTATTTTTATTGATAGATAAGTTTTGATGTATTTGTCGAATAAGATCTTGCGTAATCTTAAGCTCCTTATGAAATGACATATTGATGATAAAATCAAGCGCTTTTTCTTCACTTCTCAATATAGAATTATTTTCTTTATTACTTAGTTTGCCTCTCACCGAATTCCATGCATCTATCTGAAATTGGTTGGCATTGTTTAAATCGTTTTTTAATTGATCCGCTAATTGAATTGTTTCCTTCTTTGTCATAATAGCTCCCTGCCTTGTTTTATATAATTATAAACAATTTCACATTCTTTATCCTTCTGTCACTTGAAGGAGTGTTTACATTATAACAATATCCTATTTATCTTTCAATCAAAGTCATATGTCAGGTAAATATACGGACAAAAAATAGGTAAAGCAACTCTTAATAATTGCTTTACCCATTTTATTCTAAATTATATATTAATTACAACAAACAATTCCACGCTCTCCATCAATGGTTACTACGGTTCCTGTTTTTAGAATCTCCGCAGCATTTTTAGCACCTAAAATGACAGGTATATCTAAGCTAAGTCCAACTATGGCTGCATGGCAGTTGATATCTTCTTCTTCAACTATAATACCAGATGCCAACTTGATTTTTGACAACATATGGTTGTCTGTTTCAGATATTACAATAATATCACCAGTTTTAAAATTGTTCTCTAAATCTTCTTTATTATTGCATACGCATAATCTAGCACAAACTTTTTTATCAGAGATACCTTGTCCTGTAATTAGAACATGTCCAACAACATGTACTTTTATCAAATTCGTTGTACCTGATACACCAAGAGGTACACCTGCAGTAATTACTGTTACCTCTCCTGGTGATACATAACCAGCTTTTTCTGTAGCTTCGACTGCATGGTCAAATAAATCTTCTGTGATGCTTTCCTCTCCTATTTTAAGTGGAACAACACCCCATGACATGTTAAGCTGTCTACATACATAATCATATGTACTACATCCAATAATTGGGCAATTTGGTCTATATTTTGATATCATTCTCGCTGTTTTACCAGACTTTGTTACTGTTATAATTGCAGCTGCATTTAAATCATTTGCTGTTGTGCAAGTTGCATGAGAAATTGCATTCGTAACATCAGGATTACTAAGACTTTCTCTCTTTTTAAAACGTCCTTGATAATCAATGTCATTCTCTGCTCTTGTTGCGATTTTAACCATAGTAGATAATGCTTCTACTGGATATAAACCAGCAGCTGTTTCGCCTGAAAGCATTATTGCACTCGTACCATCGTAAATAGCATTAGCTACATCCGTTGCTTCTGCTCTCGTTGGTCTTGGCTTTTTCATCATGGAATCAAGCATTTGAGTAGCTGTAATAACTTGCTTTCCAGCATTATATACT
>CAJJLI010000512.1 GCA_905192625.1 uncultured Clostridium sp.
GTTTTGGCCCTGGTTCGCTGCCAATGTTTCCATGTTCGTTCCCAATGCACCTGCTTAGCGCAACATTGTAGTTCTTCCAAACGCTGAACACTGCTCATTGCTTCCACATAGGTTTCAATGCGTCCTGTATATTCTTCTATTAATGAAACGGAATCATGTACCGATTGTAAATACGGATTTACTGAAATCAGTTCTTTTTTTAGCATCCTTGAAGAACCTTTAAGTACAGTAACTGGATTTCGTAGGTCATGAGAAAATGCAGCATTTAAGCGTTTACGCTCCTCTGCCTGCCGCCAAAGCTCCCTATTATTTTTTAGAAGTTCAAGGCGCATTGCTTCAAACACTTCGCAAAGCTCTCCAAGCTCATCCTTTGAAAAAGATGTTACAGAAAAATCCAGATCATTTTGCATAATTCGTTCAGCACCATTCTGTAATTCAAAGAGGGGCTTTTTTAACTTAATATGATAAAATAACAAATCAGCCGTAAGTAAACCAACAATGATAAAAATAATAGGAATGGTAAACTGCAAAATTTTAAGTGTGCGATACCAAACTGAAAAAGTGCTGTCTGTTACTGTCAATTCCGACGGCGCTAACATATTTTCATTTAATGAAAATTCTATAGATGAGCCATAAGGACGTAAAAACTTACTTATACTTATTATAGACACAACACTAAGAAGAATTTAGATTAACAAAAAAATCATCGTTAGAAAAAAAAATGATTGTTTCAAACTCATATGCTTTATCCGTTCCATTTATATCCAACCCCCCATACAGTTTCAATATAGCTATGTGTAGTATACACTGCAATTTTCAATCTAATTTTTCGTATATGCTCCATAATAGTGTCACTACTACCCTCACTATCAATCCCCCATATAGATTCATAAATATGCTCACGATCAAAGACTTGCCCAGAATTCATAGAAAGAAGCTCAACAATTTCATATTCTCTTTTTGATAGTGAAACAGAGACATTGGAAATACTAATCATTCGCTTTGAATAATCAATTGCAAGTTCGCCAAAGAACCGCACAATGGATTGTTTTTGTTTGCGATTTTCTCGACGCAGATGAGCTTCTACCCTTGCTCCTAATTCATCCAAATCAAAAGGTTTTACAATATAGTCATCTGCCCCTACACGAAAACCTGAAACTTTGTCATGACTTTCAATTCTTGCCGTTAAAAAGAGGATTGGGCATGAGATGTATTCACGAATACGCTGGCAAACAGTAAATCCGTCCATTACAGGCATATTTATGTCAAGCAAGATAATATCTGGCTGGTAACAAATTTTTTCAAGTGCTTCTTTACCATTGGACGCAGTATAGACTGTATAATCACATGTTTCAGAATAATTTTTCAGCATTAAGAGAATGCCTTTTTCATCATCAACCAATAATATTTTATGTGTCATTACATCTACTCCCTTCAAAAGTATATAAATTATCACATATAAATATCAAGATTTTCTCAAGATAAGTATACATCTTTATTTCTCTTTAAATTGGGCATCTAATTTCTGGACTCTTTATAACATTCACCTTAATATGGTCTGGATTTATTATTTTTGAAATTATGTATTTACTATTTCTTCAGCTTGTAATATATAAGATTATCTATGCTGTATAATGTCCCCTTATCTTTTTCAAAATAATTATCCTCAATAAGAACACCATTTTTAAGAATTTTCTGATGAACCACATTCTCTGTTAATATCCATTGATTTGTAATACCGTTTTTAGTAAATAACACCTCATAATGTCTTCCACCAACAAGTAAAGAATTACTAAGTGTATCTTTTATCGGGTTTAGCTCCATGTTTTGAATAATATCGCCCAATTCCTTTTTTAACTCATCATCTAATGCAAGGGATTCTCTTACTAAACCCCGATATAACGTAATATCCCACTCTTTATTACGATTCTCCCAATAAATTGTAATACTTACTATTAATACCACTAAGAATAAAATAAAACTACCAATAAAAATGTATTTTCTCGTTCGATGTAACATGCTCCCTCCTATGTAATTGTTATTATTTATATTAATTATACAAAACCCCAATCTATTTGTCAAATTTATCCACAAGCAATCGAATTATATGATAAGCTATCTTAACTAATACTTTTATCCACTAATTTTTCATAATAAAAAAATGTGAAGCTGTATCAACTTCACATTTTATACGTTGTAATATTATTAAGTATGACTAAACCTAATTGAAGAAAAGAAGCAATCAGCAGAAGAGCTTAGAAGCAAA
>CAJJLI010000513.1 GCA_905192625.1 uncultured Clostridium sp.
GAAAATTCATCATTTCACCTAGACCAACAACGCTATCCCATTTCATACTTTCAGCAACTTCCTCTGGGCCTATAAATGCACCAGTATCTTCAAATCCTGGTACCGCTGGTACGCAAGATGGCATAGTCACCATATTTTTTAACGGTGTGTGTTTCCCATCTTCGATCATGTAATGTACTCCGTCCATTCCAAGAACATTACAAATCTCATGAGGGTCCATATATATTCCTACAGTACCATGGGGTACTACTGCTTTTGCATATTCACTAACACTCATCATGGAAGACTCTACATGAACATGTCCATCTAGAAAACCAGGAGCAATGTATCGCCCATTTGCTTCTATAATTTTTGTTCCTTCACCGATACAATGAGAAGCATCCCCAACCAATGCAATTCTACTATTCTTAATTGCAACATCCATATGTTCCATAATCTCTTTGGTACATACATTGATAAGTTTCGCATCTTTTATTACTAGGTCGGCACTTTCTCTACCCATAGCCACTGCAGATAAACTCTTTGATACTTCCCATAGGGGTTGATCTTTAAACATATTGAACATAACCAGTCCTCCTCTTACGTAGTATTATTTTAATTTACAACTATATTATATTACATTTGAAGCATTAATACATTGTTTTAAAAAATAATTTAAATTAAGCATTCGTTAAGAGTTCATACGAGATTAGTAAGGATTCTGGAAACAGACAACTCTTCACTATTAACAAAAGAAGATTCCGCTGACTTAGTAAAAATATTTTTTGAATCGAGTAAATAACTTAATTTCAGTACCTAAAGTTAAAAAGGAGTTTTACACGATATAAATAGTGTAAAACTCCTTTTTATTAACTTTATAACATAACATTGTATAGTTTACATACATTCTCATTATCAATACTAAAAAATGCTCTAGCGATAATTAAAATTATTAAAATACTCACTTAAATGATAAAATCAATCCGTGTACTTCACTCTAATACATGAATTAACTTCCTTGCATCTTAAGTTGCGCCATCACCAAATGATAATAAATTCCTTTCTTATCCAAAAGTTCATTATGGGTTCCAATCTCAGCAATTTTTCTCTTATCAATTACAATCAAGCGGTTTGCATTCTTTAACGTTGAAAGTCGATGTGCAATGGCAAAGGTAGTTTTCCCCTTCGTTAAGTTTTTCAATGCCTGTTGAATCATAAATTCACTTTCCGTGTCCAGTGCTGATGTAGCCTCATCCAAAATCAAAATCCTAGGATCACTTAATATAGCTCTCGCAATGGCAATTCTTTGTCTCTCGCCACCAGATAAGTTATATCCATGTTCCCCAACATAAGTATGATAACCGTCCGGCGTCTTACAAATAAAATCATGGGCACCTGCCGCTTTTGCAGCACGAATTACATCTTCAAAACTTGCATCCTGCTTTGCAAAGCGTATATTATTAAAAATACTTCCAGAAAATAAAAAGTTTTCTTGCAACACGACTCCAATTTGAGAATGCAAACATTCCTTTTTAATATCACAAATATCAATACCATCAATAGAAATAGATCCGTTATCTACATCATACAAGCGCATAATTAAATTAATTAATGTAGATTTTCCCGTTCCAGAAGCACCAACAATACCAATCATTTCCCCTTGCTTCACCTGTAATGAAATACCTTCTAGTACAGGTTCATAACTCTTATAGCCAAAACCTACATCAGTAAAATCAATGTTCCCTTTGATACGAATCTCTTTCGCTCTATGCTTATCCTGAATCTGCGGCTCTTCCTCTAAAATATCATAAATCCGTTCTAGAGAAGTTAACATCTCCATAATACTTCTTGGAAGCTGTGTAAGCCTTCCTAGTGGGCCATAAATAATACCTGTGTATGTAATAAATTGTAGCAATTCTCCCGCGCTCATCGTTCCAAGTAGTACAGACTTTCCACCGAAGTAAGTTACAAAATATAAACCAAGTCCCATAATAAACGTAAGGATTGGATAAAAAACTCCAAAAAAGACTTCATTGTTCTTCACAACCCTTGCAAAATCCTGAGCCATTTCATTGAAACGCTCCGATTCTTCTTGCTCTTTCCCATATGATTTTACCAATCGTATCCCCGAAATTACATCTTGAAGTCGGCTGTTTAAATTATCTTCCTTGATTCTTTGCATTCTAAAAATGTGCTTTATCTTCTTTTTCCAAACTTTCGTTGCGATTAACACAAAGATAAAAAATACCAAAGAAGCTAATGTTAACATAAAGT
>CAJJLI010000514.1 GCA_905192625.1 uncultured Clostridium sp.
TAGGAAAAATGAATTGTAATGGTAGTAAGTTGGCAGGCATAAAAATAAGGACTAGGTTAAAGTCCTTATTTTTATGCCTGTCATACAGATATAGGAACTTTTATCTGTTATGAATAAGATAGTTAATCCCATAAGCTGCCCATGCGAACAATACACCTGTAAATGCAGCACCAACAAAAAAGCCATAAATAATTGCGACAAGTTCATTTCCTGAAATTGCACCAGCAGAATAAGAGCCAAAAAGGCCAACATAATTAGCGGTACAGATAAGTGCTCCTAATATAATGAGATATATAGGAATGCACTTTATTGAAGTTTTCTTTGCTTTGTTGCACAACACAAGTTGAATAGCAAAGAAAATAACTACACAAATAATGCCTGTAACTATAAAAAACATTTTTAGGTGTCCTCCTTTATATATATTGTGCACGCTAGAAATGGATGGTTCTTTGATAAATCTTTGTTTTATTGGGAATCAACCGGACATTCGATCAAGCGGATAATTTCTGCTTTTAATGCAGATGCCATATTGGATAGTTCTCCCTTGCTCGGACGATAAGAATCATCAAATAATTCTTCATCTGGCAAGCGCCATATTGGTGAGTGTGCTGGAGCGTCATCTTTTTTTCTTGGAATCAAGTGCCAGTGAACGTGACTATCTAGATTACCAAGCATAGCATGATTCATTTTATCGGCGTTAAAAACATGATATATCGCTTCAGAAACAATACTCATTTCTTCTAAGTGTTTTACTTTATATTTATATGGCAAAAGGTGAAGTTCGGTAACATGCATTTTACACAAAAAACAGACATAACCTTTATATTTTTGATGATCTGCCATAACAACATATCCTGTATCAAGTTCTATAACAAAATATGGATTAATATTATTCTTTATCATTTCAATTCTTTCACAAATCAAGCAACTCATAAAATTTATAAGACCATTTTGGTCAACCTCCACATTTTATTTCAATAACTTTGCCATATAATATTCATCGACATATGTACCATCAACTATCATAGAATTTCTTTTCGTACCCTCTATGGTAAAACCAAATTTCTGATACAAATGTAACGCTGGCTGATTCGATGCCACTACTGTTAATTCTAGGCGTGTGATGTTGTTATTTAGAGCCCATTTATCCAGTTCTTCAAATAATTTTGTACCGATTCCTAGTCCACGATGTTTTTCTCTAATGCCTATTACAATATATGCAGTATGTTTGATGCGATTGCATTGACCACGGTCAGCTGTCATAAACCCGATGAGTTCATTATTATGTTCTGCAATCATAAAAAAGTTCGAATGATCCAATCGATTTTTAATCATTGACTCAACAGCTTTTAAGTCAGCTGTTCGCTCTCCAGGTTCAAGCATCATCATTTTTGTTTCATTATCAAGTGCAAGCATCATAGTTAAGAACTGCTCTGCATCTTCTATTTTAATGCTACGAATTTTCATTTGGTACCTCCATGTAATCTTATCTTTTAATAATTAGTCTAAGTGAAATAATATTACGAATTATTGCCTTATTTTCTAAATGGAATTTAACCATTTTAGGGATGATTTCGTTATATTTTTTATCAATCATACCAATATTCATTGAAAGCCTTATTTAAAAATAGACCATATATTGTAGTTATCAATATAGTATTACATTTTATACCAAGATGCAATCTACAATATTGACGATCAAGTGAATAAATAAGTAAGCAATAAATCAGCTAAATTGGATTAGTTTTATTATATCCTTAAAAAAATGTAAAATATTGTAATGTGCGTAAAAAGGTTGTATTATAAAAATGTTTATAGTTCATATTATAAAATCTTTGGAGAACTAAAATATGATAGATAATGATAGTAGTGTTTCGGAAGAATTTTTAAAGTTATATGAAAGTGGTTTAATGAATCCTACGGAACTAAACGATATACGTCTGTATGGTTTAAAAGTAAGATTATGATGATATTTAATAATCATAAAGGGGCATTATGAGGAGGTTAAATAAATGAATGTATTTGAAAAAAGCATGGAAGTAATGAATCGTCTTTTTTCTAAAGACTATCAATTTGCATTAGCAACTGCGAATAAAAATGTACCATCCGTAAGATTTGTTGATACATATTATGAGGATTCCAATTTTTACATTGTTACATATGCAAAATCGCAGAAAGTAAAAGAAATTGAACAAAATCCTAACGTTTCGCTTTGTAATA
>CAJJLI010000515.1 GCA_905192625.1 uncultured Clostridium sp.
TTAAGTTCTATATTTTAATTTTTAAACTCTTTATTTCAACTCAAGTATTTATACCATCTTAAGTATTTATACCATCTCATTTATTTATATCATCTTAAGTATTTATACCATTTCAAACAATTAAGGTTCTTTATAAAGCTCAATATTTTAAAAACTTAAATACTTTCCTTCACCCTCATCTCGAAATCTAACACGCTAGTTCTTTATCTAATGTAAAGATTGCTTCCGCTAAATACTCTACAAATTTTTCTCGGTCAACATCCAATAACACTGTTGTATTTGGTTTTCTCATATCAAACCAAACTCGTTTATCCGTTACCGACATTCCTGCGGTTAATTCACCATTTAGTTCAATGTCTACAAAGTAGTCTTTGGCAACAAAGATTTCAGGATGTAGTAAATACATCACAGGGCAAGCATCAAAAATTGGACTACGATCTATTCCCAAACGTTTTGAGAACTGCGAATAAAACTCTAACAAGTCATATACAAAGTTAGATACACGGCCTTTTCCTTTAAATTGCTCTATTTCAGTATGAAGAATGCTTGCTGCAAGACTTACTTCTGTTCCTGCCTGTATGAGAGGAATTCCTGAATGAAATACCATGTGCGCAGCATGAGGGTCAATCCAGAAATTAAACTCAGCCGCTGCGGTAGAGTTACCAGAAGTTGCACTACCACCCATCATAGCAATGCATTCAATACGCTCCTTCACTTCAGGATACATTTTTAATAGTAGTGCAATATTGGTCAGTGGCCCTAAAGCAACTATTGTTACTTTCTCCGATTCCATTAATATCTTATCTCGAAGAAACTCTACACCATTTTGCTTTACAAAATCCATTGTGATTTCTTCAATGATTGGGCCATCCATACCAGTATCTCCATGGGCTTCTGGAGCAGGCGCGATCTCTTTAATTAATGGTGACGCCATCCCCTTTGCCACTGGAATGTTTTTATTTACAACAGTAAGAACTTTTAAGGCATTCTCACTTACTTTTTCTAAGGTTTGATTTCCACCAACACAGGTAATACCAAGTACTTTTAATTGGTCACTGTTCGCAAGTGCAAGCATAATTGCCATTGCATCGTCATGCCCTGGATCACAATCAATTAAAATTGGTCTCATTTATTTTTCTCCTTTTGTCTTACGAATGGAATATGCTATGATTCCGATGAATACAGCAACATATGGTAAGGTAGTAATAAGTTCGGATGGCATATTTTGCAATTGAAGAACGTTACCAATTGCACTAAACAGACCAAACAAGAACGACGTAATCACCGTTGGAATAACCATAGATTTACCCATAGCACAAGCAGCAATAGCAATCCAACCACGGCCTGCAATCATATCTCTTGTAAACATTGATAAATATCCCATGGACATGAACGCACCACCGAAACCAGCTAAAATACCACTAAGACACAATGCTATAAATTGCACTCTACGCACATTGATACCAACACTTGCAGCTGCTTCTGGGTTTTCACCAACGGCTTTGATATGAGTACCAAGCTTTGTTTTATTTAACATTACATAAATTACGACAATTGCTATTAGCCCTACATATACTCAAACATTATGTCC
This sequence comes from uncultured Clostridium sp., assembly GCA_905192625.1. GTDB lineage: Bacteria > Bacillota > Clostridia > Lachnospirales > Lachnospiraceae > Lachnoclostridium. The sequence continues at coordinate 1,592 of CAJJLI010000515.1, forward strand.
AGAAAAGATTTCTCCTATGACTGGAATGTCTTTGATAATTGGAAGATCAATGGTTGGTAATTGTTTGCTTGCTAAAGAAGCAGAGTTACCTTTTTGACCGGTAAACAAATACAATACATAAACGGTAAAACTACTAGCAAATAAGTTTAGGGCGATACCCGCCATAATAATCTTCGTTCCTAAAAACAAACTTAAATATGCCATAAAGGCAGTAAACAACATACCAACTAAAAGTGCGGCGAGTAATCCTATGAAGGCACTTTTTGTATAAGCAGAAGCTAATACTCCTGCAAGCGATGCAGTTAGCATCGTTCCTTCCATAGCGATATTGCTTACGCCAGCTTTACTTGAGATTACATTTCCAAGGGAGGCAAATAAAATTGGAGTCGTTACACGAAGAATTGCATATGCAAACGCAGGTGTTAAAAATAAAGCCAGAAAACTATCCATTGATACTTCCTCCTTCTACTGCTTTTTTACGTTTAAAACGTTTTACTAAAAAGTCTGCAGTGATTAATAAAACAAGAGACATCTCAACAATTGCAATCATTTCAACTGGAACGTCAGTGCTTCTTGCCATAATGTCGGAACCTGTTCTTAAATAACTAAGTC
>CAJJLI010000516.1 GCA_905192625.1 uncultured Clostridium sp.
TATAAAGTACTTGAGAATCTTGGCGGCAAGTACGCACATATTGAATGTGCTTTAGAAACTGGAAGAACTCATCAAATACGTGTGCATATGGCTAGTAACCATCATCCATTGCTTGGAGATGATGTATATGGTACTCCTAAGGATAAATTTAAATTAGAAGGACAATGTTTACATGCAAGGGTACTTGGATTTATACATCCAACAACGAATAAATATATGGAGTTTGAAGCACCTTTGCCAGTATATTTTCAGTCGCTTTTAGATAAATTGAGGGGATAATATTGAAACGAAATGCGATACAAAAACTAATTACATGGAAACAAAATTCAGATACAAGACCAGTCTTACTAACGGGGGTAAAAGGAGTTGGTAAGACTTATTTGGCGTTAGAATTTGCAAAAGCATTTTATGAAGGACATCTATATATTAATTTTGAAAACAATGCTACGATTCGTAATTTTCTCATACAAAAATCGATGAAAAATGAACAAGATTATGATTTTGTTGAGTTATTGGCTCAATTTTATCAGATACCGGACGAGCTTATTGGTAATCTGTTAATTATATTAGATGAAATCTATGTAAGTAGTGAGTTGACTCATTTATTAAACGAATATTTAAAGAGAGATGTCACAGTACCTTTCGTTATAATTTCTAGTACAACGAACTTTAATGAGGTAAAGGATGGTTCCTATTATCATGTACCATTATACCCCATGGCATTCGATGAATTTTTAGTTGCGCTAGGTCATGAATGGTACGCAGATGTAATTAAAGGACATTATCAAACCAACCGGGCTATTCCACAAATTGTTCACAAAGAATTACTTACATTGTTTGAAGAATATTTAGTTGTCGGTGGGATGCCAGCTGCTGTGAATGAATACATTGCCACAGATGAGTCTTATAATGTTTCGGAAATACACAAAACAATCTTTCAAAATATTAAAAATATATATGAAGAAGACGTTTCAGAAAGTGATTCTTTTAAAATGAAACAAGTATTGGATGTTTTAGTGGATCAGCTATGTAAGGAAAATAAAAAGTTTCAGTATCGAATAATTCGAAAAGGTGCTACTTATTCAATGTATAAGGATGCAATTGAGAAATTGTCTGGCCAAAGATATGTGTTAAAGTGCAATAAGTCTTCTTTCATATCTCCTAGCGATGCGAGCGAATCTGAAAGATCACTTAATGAAACCGCAGAAGATGCGACTCAATTTAAATTATATGTAAACGATGTAGGTATATTAAATACTTACATTGACAAACAGGTGGTAAAGACGAAAAAGAATGAAGAGTTTTTAAGAAAAACGTTAATTGAAAACTATATCATACAAGCGCTGACTGCTAATGGCCATGCACCTTCCTTTTGGGAATCTGGTTCCCAGGCAAAGGTAGATTTTATTTTAAAAACTTGTGAAGGTCTCATTCCTCTTGAAATTAAAATTAACGATAATTCTAGAGCAAAGAGTGTTAGTGTTTTTAAAACATTTTTCGAAACGCCATATACCATTCGCATATCATCAAAAAATTATGAGTTTTCTAATGGAATTAAGAACATTCCATATTACGCAATTTTTTGTTTATAATAACATTCTGTTTATGAATAATTAATTATAAATATAGAGAAATGTTTAAGTAGCTCTAAGCAAGTAAATGATCATGATTGAACTCAGTTATGCCCATTATTTGTGAAAGAGCTATTTGACAATTAATTTCCAATGGATTAAAATTGAATCAATGTACGGTCTACACTAGTAGTTTTATGTTTCATAAATTTCAAATACTTGTTCTACAATAATAGTAAGGTATACATATAGGAGAGAGATATGGGAGATATACGATTGCATGAAGGTGAACTCAATGTTATGGAATTGCTTTGGTCCAACAAGGCGTTAGCAGCGAAAGATATTGCTAAAATCATTAAAGAATACATAGGTTGGGAAAAGAATACTACATATACGGTTATAAAACGATTGATTGACAAAGGTGCAATCACTCGTGAAGAACCAGGTTTTATCTGCAAGCCAAATGTTTCAAAGAGAATGGTGCAAAAAACTGAAACCAAGGTGTTACTTGATAAGTTATTTAATGGATCTCTAAATACATTTTTGGTAGAATATTTGAATTATCAAACATTAAAACGTGCAGAGATATTAGAGTTAGAACGTATTATTAGTCATTATAAAT
>CAJJLI010000517.1 GCA_905192625.1 uncultured Clostridium sp.
CATCTCAGTTTAATATGGTCTACAGATTATTGGAAAAGAAGTCCTCGTAGCGATAAATTAAGTTACTAAATGAAGTTAAAAAATAAATAGTTCCATAATAAAAAGACAAAGTATGACTAGAGAGTCATTCTTTGTCTTTTATATTTCATAAGCATTTTTTCGAAAATTGCAAGAATACTAGGATTAAAGTTTGGACTTAATTCGTTCTGCAATCTGTTTCGCTTCATCATTTTCATAAGATTTATTTACCCATGTTGATATAACACCATCGTTGTTAAATCTAGGAATGATATGGAAATGCAAATGGTTAACTGTTTGACCTGCTGCTTCACCATTGTTTTGGATAATATTAATACCATCGCAAGAAAGTGCCTCTTTGATTGCAGTTGCAATTTTTGAGATAACTGATAGGCCATTTGCGGCTATCGCTTCGTCCATTTCAAATATATTTTCTACATGTTTCTTTGCTAATACGAGGGTATGACCCTTACTTGCAGGAGAAATATCAAAAATCGCCTTAAAATTATCATCTTCGTACACGGTTGTCGAAGAAAATTCACCCGATATTATTTTACAAAAAACGCAATTATTTTCGCTCATATGCCACCTCCATACCGTTTTTATATATTATATTACACTTTTTATTGAATGAAAAGTGTTATTTACGTATTTTTTGTCAGTATCTGTCAACCTCTTTTTCTTGTGAAATAGGTAAAAATTTGCTAGAATTTGTACATGAAAGGGGGATTTCATGTTAACAGCGCAAGATTATGAAAAAATGACACAGCTTATGCAACAAAATGATGAATTCTCATATATTATAAGGCAGATAACCGAAGAAAATAAATACTTGCTGTCGAAAACGTCGCATGAAATGCGTAATATGCTTACATTGATAGGAAGTTCACTACAGTTGATGGAAAAAAGAAACCCAGAGGTCCAGGAATTTAAGTACTGGAATCAAATTATGCAGGACTTAGATACAACGAGTCAATTGTTAGTAGAGTTATCTGGATATAATGAATCAAGAGATTTAATCATGCAAAAAGGCGATTTAGCAAAGCTGATTACGAATACGATAGCTAGTTTTCAAAGTGAATGCCTTAACCGTGGAATTTTGTTAAAAGAGAGTATTAACGAAGAAACACTTGAATATACAAAGGAATACATATTTGATCATTTGCGATTAAAACAAGCATTGGTTAATTTAATTAAAAATGCTATGGAAGCATGTGATGATGGAGATACGATTACCGTTTCAATGAATTTAGGTGAAAAGCATGGGAGTAACGGTCAAAGTTCAATTATTATATGTATCAGTGACACAGGGACACCCATTGACCAAGAGAATTTATCTACTATTTTTGAACCATATTATACTACGAAAGAAAGTGGTACAGGGCTAGGATTAGCAATTGTAAGAAGCATAATTCTTAGACATGGGGGAGATATTCAGGTAAATTCGACTGGTGAAGTTACATCTTTTTTATTTGAATTACCATTGGTAGTATAAAATATAGGGTACCGAAACACTCAGACTATGTAGTTTGCTTTTATGTTGCACTATATAGACAATTAGAGTGTTTGGTACCCTTTTAAGTGTTAAAAATTTAATGTCTAAAATTGCGGTGTTCTCTTCGCCGAGAGCCGTGTCTTCTTTTATGACGTCTTCGTTCCAATAACTCATGGAACATTAGTGTTTCAATTAAGTACTGCAACCAAGGATCACGAGTTTTTTTATCATTTTTATTAAACTGAGTTGCTTCGACGGTTACATCTTCAATATTCATATCTTTAGCACGTTCTAAAATAATTTCTGCCATTTTTAATAATGTGTTTCGATCTGGAAATTCATCGAATATGAAACTTCCATCATAGTCTACTAAATCAAATTCTTTTTTTATTTCAACTAGTAATAAGTTTAAAACGGCGGAATTGAGATGGGATAGATATTTTAAATCTTTCTCATAGGCAATTTCACATTCTTCTAATGTGTCAAACCTTTTTAGTGGACTCGCAGGTGGAATAGAGATTATGGTCTGGTTGTCTAAACGAGGTCTTGGAACTTCCGTACTAAGACTTGTTTGGTTTGTTTCTTGTGAAGAAGCGGCTGGTGAAGTAGCGTTACGTTGAGGCATCATAGGAACAACCGGTGGTGTAGCGTTTTGTGAAGGCATCATAGGAGTAGC
>CAJJLI010000518.1 GCA_905192625.1 uncultured Clostridium sp.
TAGAAAGTCGATCATATGCAGCTATGAAGTCACCCGCGTGCTTTTTGAGGACTTCTTTCATTACGTCATTTAACTTCGCTTGGTTCTTTGCAATATCTTTCTTTTGACCTGCAAGCATAGCGCATACATCACTTGGTGTACCTTCATATTGCTCTTCAAAGTCAACATCCTCAAAATGTAAGGATGAAAGGATTGCATCTACCTTATTTGCATGCATATGAGGTACAAAGTATACACCCCAAACATAATTTTTGTCTGACTTACATTCATAGAAAATTATGTTTAATGCCTCATAAATATATTTAACAAACTTCTCGTAATAATCAATGCCAATACGTCCGAATTGATATTTAATAAATTTGAACTCGGACAATTTCTTTAAGTCAAACTCCAGGGACTTAAATGGTTCCATTTGTTTTTCTTTTTCAACGATTGCCTTCTTTTGATCTAAGAGCTCTTGTTTTTGTTCCTTAAGTTCTCCAAGTAAAAGATGCATGTTTGTTAAAAAGTCTTCTGCTTCTTTATACGTCATTTGTTTTCCTGAAGAAGCAGTATCAATCTTTAATTGTTTGATAATTTCTTCAGATTTTGATACCGTTTCTTTGTAAGAGTTGGTATCAACATATGGCGTTAGATTATGCAAACCGTTTAAATCGGATAATGCATTTTCTACATGCAGTTGGTATTTTTTTAAATAGATATCTATGACACGATTAATGTCTTCCTTGGGACCAGTAATTCGCATAAATTTCATTTTTTCAATCACTGCACCACACCTCCTAACAATTTTATAGCAAATATTGCATGATATGATCTGGTTCTACACCATATCTAACACATTCTAGTACGGTTGTTAATTGATCCACCTCACGCTCCTTTTTATAAAGGAAAAAATGGATTGGCGCCATACTAACAGGGTTTTTTAAGCTATTCTTTTCATACACACTATAAATTCTTTCATAATAAGATCGCTCAATATCTTCTTTTGTAGGGCTATCACTATCGATACGATACTTCGTTGTTTGTAATATTCTAACGAATTCTTCCATAGAGCTTGCTTGAATCATAGCTGTTAACTTCTCTTTTTTCAAATGATATGATATAGGGATAACAATTGATAAAATATCAGCAACTTCTACGTTATAATACTTCTTGCATCGATACACAGACATAATATTCTGTAAATCAATCACCGTTCCGATGGTATCTGTATAATCTTTTAATTCTTGACCAGATAGATAACGTCCTTTTAGTTTCCAAATCTTTTTATAATAATAAATATTTAATTCCATTTGATAATCGTATAACGTTACATTTTTTGTATTCGCCAATCGATTAAACAATGGATAATATTCTGTTCCGCGCAAACAATTCGTAAACTCTTCAATACTAGACGCATTTTGCAAAGCCTCTAGATTTAAGCAAGTGTTGTTTTGGAATACCTTTTCAAAGGCACGTACATCAACCGTTGACTCTTTATGCAACACATGTTTTAAGCATTCTTGCAGTGCATGAACTTCATAACGAAAGAAACTAAGTTTTAAAATATTTCGTTGATTCTTATTTGCAAAATGAAAGATCTTAGCATAGCTCTCATACACCGTTTTACTTAATATACTCTCTACTAACCCACGATGCGTATTCGTTTCATTTACGTTAGAAAAGTACGGTTCATACGCTTGATGATTTTTAAAAAACATTACAATTTCACTTGTTGTTTTAACATTTGAAAGCATAGTATAGTCATCCGTATGAATGAGATTTTTCTCCATAGCCTTAACTTTAGTTGTTATCGCGCTATAGGATAATAACTTTCCTGCCATAAGATCACTCTCCTATGATTTGATGAAATAATTGATCAACAAACGATTCATGATTTACTTGGAACTTTTCTTTTAACTCGCTAACACTTTCCTCGTATTCTTTCATCAATGCTTGTTTACCTTCTTCGAGTTCTTTTTCATTCGCACTTTTTAAAGCATCCAATTTTTCTTTTGTAGTTTGCTTTATTTTTTGTTCTAAATCTTCCATGTCTTGCTTTGATTGAATTCGTAACCGCTTCTTTTCTTCTTCTGCAAGATTTAGAATTTTGGTTGCCTTTTCCTCTACTTCAGACAGTAGATTCATAACTTGTTCCATACGATTCCCTCCAATCTACGTTTGATAATCTGTATCTATAATACTCC
>CAJJLI010000519.1 GCA_905192625.1 uncultured Clostridium sp.
GCTCCCAGCTTCGCGGACGGCGATTTGCAGGATTTCCAAATCAGAATCATTGTCTCATTTGTTGTGCAATACGATGGCATTTGCGATTGCGGGAACCCATCTTTTTAAAAAGTTATGCTCAATATATAATTGATACTGAGAACGACTCAGTAGAGTTTCCACTACAATACATAACCAATCGTGATAAGACTATATTCATGTGGAAGATTTCTTTTGCAAATCAACCAGATTTAAATGTAAGTTATAATACAGATCCAGTAATGATTTCAGCATTTGTTAATAAATGGGACAATGCTGACATTGCGGAGATTTACAGTAAACAAACAGTATACGTAACCATTGAGAATATAAGCAACTACGATTTAGAAACTCTCGATTTAAGTAAAGCAGTTGCATATTTTAGTGACTCGAGCATTGTGGAAATAGATCTTGGTCAGATTGAGCTGATTGAAAATGATTATACAGAAGGTGGTCTTTCAACATTGTCATCTAGTTCCTCGAATCAAGGGGAATCACGTGTTAGCTATGAGGCAAAACATAAAATTTATTTAAGTTCTATTGTAAATCCATACGCAGAACGTTTTGGAGATAGTCTTACATTAGAACTTATTGGTAATCAGTGGACTTACCAATTGCCCCAAACAAACGAAGTAAACTTAAAAGATTATGTACTAAAACCAGAAGAAACCTTAACAGTGTCTTCATTTCTTAATGTATCCGATCATAATGAACTAAAATATGCGATTATAGACATTAAGCCATTATTTATCTATCAAGATGAACAAGGAAATACCTTTGAAGAAAGAATTTATGACATAAATTATTCCCCTTATTTTAATCATTGGTGGGAAATCTTTCAATATATGAATGGAGGTAGATAAGATATGAAATCTGGATATGACAAATTATTTCGGGGATATTTCATATCAATATTCCATATAACGATTGGATCTCTAAAGATATTTCCACCTTTTGTTGGCTATCTCATTATGGTATCGGCTTTTACAGATCTGTTGTCAGAAAGAAAAGATCCATCCTTTGAGCGAGCTAAATCATGTAGTGCTTTCTTAGCACTATTAAATATTGCTCAATGGTTTACTTCGGCGTCATACGATTTAGAGGCAGTGAGGGTATATGTTAATCTTATATTAATGTTAATAGGAGCAATCACTGAAATAGTTTTGTATTACGAACTACTAAATGCGTCGGCGAGGATTTTAGGAGATATTAGATATAAGAGTATACAAGAGAAATTTATCTTTGATCTAAGAAATATTCTGATCTTCACATTTATTGGACAAATCGTTTACATCATTTCTACAACATTTATGTACGATAGCATGGGCATATTAGGAATTGTTATTCTTTTAATTTGTAAGATATACGTGATGTCAATGATCAGAAAAATGTACAATATATTTCCTGAAGAAGCGAACAATATGTAAAATCACATAGAATAGAGTGCCATAATAATAACATAATTCCGATGTAGAATTATATATTGATTGAATTGAGTTACGTTCATGCAAGTGATTCATAATAAACCTATCGCTATTAAATGCTCACACATGAAATAGCGCTCATTTAAATAGAAAAGTAAGTAATGCAATCTAAAATAAAAATAAAATATAAATAATCCAAATAAATTTCAAATTTTTATTGACAAACTCTGATAATTATTTTATACTACCATCTGTAAAGAAAAATACTTTACAGGTGGTGCTTTTTATGAGTGGAAAAAATAAGAACACAAAAGAGAGTGTAAGTGAAACATTAAAGGAAGTAGTCGAGCTTTCCATTTTATATGATTTTTACGGTGAACTACTTGGTGAGCATAAAAAGCAAATTTTTGAAGATTATGTCCTAAATGATTTATCTCTTGGTGAGATTGCTGAAGAAGCAGGGATTAGTCGTCAAGGTGTTTATGATATAATAAAACGCTGTACAAAAAAGCTCAAAGAATATGAAGAAAAACTTATGTTAGTACAGAAGTTTCATATTACGAAGGCGAAAGTGAATCAGATAAAAGAATTGTCAGAAGAAATGTTAGCTTTCAATGAAGTGAATCATCTGAAGCAAATTGTACAGATTACTGAAGATATATTACATGAATTATAAAATGGAGGTTTCCTATGGCATTTGAAAGTTTATCCGAAAAATTGCAAAATGTGTTTAAAAACCTTCGT
>CAJJLI010000520.1 GCA_905192625.1 uncultured Clostridium sp.
AGGTCATATTGATGAAAAAGAAAATCGTTACATCCTTAGCCGCTATGATGGCTGGTGTTGCAATTATCTCAGTTGGTTGGGATCCAGGAATGTTTTCATTAAATCGTTTATATGCAAATGCGATTTTACCAGTTGGTTCTGATTATACATTCTGGGGCAAAGGTGTTAGCCAAGGACATTCAGATGCAATCAGACGTGTAGAAGGCGTTAAAGATGGAAAGCAGTATACAATTCCAGTGGAATCTGCTCTTGAGTCTGTAAGAAATGGTGAAAATCCAGAACTTACAACAAGACAGAAACATACAAGAGAATGCTTTGTAGTTGCAGAAGAGGGTGCTGATTTGGCTAGAATAGAGCAAGAAATTAAGAGTATGCCAAACTATTTCTCTGATTATGACACTACGGTTCATTTTATTAGCGAAGATGAATTAAAGAAAAACCATAGTGGTATTCCACATGGTGGATTTGTATTCAGATCTGGTAAGACTGGTTGGGAAGAAGAGAATTCTCATATTATTGAATACAGCTTAAAATTAGATTCCAATCCAGAGTTCACATCTTCTGTATTGGTAGCCTATGCAAGAGCTGCATATCGTTTAAATAAAGAAGGTCATAGCGGTTGTAAAACTGTATTTGACATTGCACCAACATACCTTAGTGCAAAAACTCCTGCGGAATTACGCAAAGAGTTATTATAATTTTGTAACTTATGATTATAGAAATGACTCAAATCAACTCAAATTGAATCAATTTCATAAGCAATTCCAATAAAAGTAGTATTATAAATTTAGAAACATTAATAGAAAGGGACTGTCATATCGTGGCAATCCCTTTCATTATGTGCCGATTTCTTATATAATAAATTAATTCTATTAGACTTAATTTATTTCATAGACTTTATTAATAAAATATATCAATTGTGTGTGCTGTCAATCCCTAAAATTTGATATTGCTCATCTTTACAATATATAATATAAGTAAGAAATGACTCGTTTGATAGGGTATAAATCATATTGATAGTTAATCAAATGTGTAGTATTCTTTTTATAAGGAGATACATAAGTAAAGATGTTCTAATCACCGAGTTAACAGGAGGTTGTATTCAAAGCAGAAGGGGGATTTGCAGATTGAAAAATCGTATGGTTTTATACTATCAGGCTCCAGCATCGAAGTGGGAAGAAACATTACCTATTGGAAACGCAAGTTTAGGAGCGATGATATATGGGAATGTATCGGACGAAATATTAGGATTAAATGAAGAGAGTTTATGGTCAGGATATTATCATGATAAAAACAATAAAGATGCGTCTTTACATTTGGAACAAGTAAGGAAGTATGTTTTTGAAAAGAGGTATCAAGAAGCGGAGGAGTTGATCCGCCATACGATGTTAGGGGAATATAATGAATCGTATTTGCCACTTGGGAAATTACATATTAAGTTTCATCATCAAGAAGAAGTTAAGGATTACAAACGTGAATTAGATATTGAAGAATCCATAGCTAAAATTACATATAATATAGAGGATGTAGAATTTACAAGAGAATATTTTGCAAGTTACCCACATAAGGCAATTTTTATAAAATTGAATGCAAGTAAAGCCTGCTTAAATCTTAGCCTTTCCCTTCAAACAGAATTAATGCATGAATTCGATTATCATACAACTGGTATTATAATGCGAGGGCAATGTCCAGAACATGTTGATCCATCTTATATTGGTAGAGATGAGCCATCGGTGATTTGGGGCGAGCGAGGGATTCGTTTTCAAAGTGAAATTACAGTGTTATCATGCGATGGAACGGTAAGTATACATCAAGACAAAGATACATTGGAACAGGCGCTTACTATTAACGATGCAAGTGAAGTAGTACTTATGGTACAAGCGGTTAAAAGGGCAATCGGATACGAAAACCGTACATATGAGGAAATAAAGTCAGAGCACATTAAGGATTACAAGTCCATCTATGATAAAGTAGATTTATATCTTGGAGATCAATGTGATCTTCCAACAAACGAACGATTGAGGCTGTTAAAAGAGGGTAAAAGTGATCCGTCATTTTATGCGCTCTATTTTCAATATGGAAGATATCTTTTGATTTCATGTTCCAGGGAGGGAAGTTTACCTGCGAATTTGCAAGGCATATGGAGCTGGGAGTTCCGAGCCCCATGGAGTAGTAATTGGAC
>CAJJLI010000521.1 GCA_905192625.1 uncultured Clostridium sp.
CATGTGCGTTACGCCACTGCCGGTTCAGGCGGCACCGACAACATCCAGCCATTCTAATCGACCTCCAACATCCAAACAGCCAGTATCTACAACTTCTCCGTGTTTAAATACTGCTAAATTACTTGTGCCACCACCAATATCAATATTTACAACACCTGTATGTTTTTCTTTGGAGTAAATATGGGCTCCTGCACCTTTTCCTGAAATAATACTTTCAAGATCTGGCCCCGCAGTTGCTACAACAAAATCACCTGCAAAACCACTTAAGGTTTCTAACACTTCTTTTGCATTTTCTTTTCTCGCTGTTTCTCCAGTGATAATGATCGCACCAGTATCAATTTTTGACTTTTCAATCCCTGCTTTTCTATACTCTTCTTCAATGATTTCCCTGACTTTACTTCCATTAATTTCTGTAGGACTTTTCAGTGGTGTAAAATAAATTTCGCTTCGATAAATAATTTCTTTATCAACGATCACTACCTTGGGAACTGAAAAGCTGGAGGCGATATTTTCAATGATTAATTTAGAGAAAACCAGCTGTGTTGTGCTAGTTCCTATGTCGATACCTACACTTAACAGTTCTTCTCTCATATTCCTCCCGTCTGTGTTTATACACTCCTAATATTTTCATTCAAGTTATTGATGAATCATTCAAATAATTCTTTTGCTAATCATCGATGCGTGTGTGAATGTAATGAAATAATTCTTCAATTCCTATGTCACTAATCGTATCCACATGAAAAATCTTTTGTGCTCCAGCTTCCCTTAGTTCTCTCTCCACTCGTGCAATTTCTACTTCCGATTTTGCAAGTGCTACTTTCGTTACAATTCCTATGATTTCTTTTGCAAAGGTTCCTGCAAATGCAGGAGGTATATAATTATCCTTCACTGTTGGATCTGCTAAAATAGCAATTAATTTAGCATCCACTGCGGACATAATCAGCGCTCGGTAAAAGTTACGGTTCTCCATATATTCCCCTGGAGTGTCGATTGCATTCTCATATAATTCCACCGATTGCGTTTTCTTGTATTTAATCTCTAACTCGTCCAATTTTTGGCATAGTGTAGTTTTCCCACTACCGGTTCTTCCCATAAATATTATCTTACCCACGCCTTTTAACCCTCCGCTTACGTTCTCGTAATATCTGCAGGCGTAAATCTTAAATAATTTGAGAGTACCGATACAACATCTTTTATTGCCGCTTCTACCGAACTTACATCTCCGGTAATTACAAGAGCACCACTAAATCGATCGATGAATCCAAGCCGAACATCCGATGCTTTTGTTGCAACATCTGCTGCTATGATTGCGCCTTCACTTGGTGTTATTGTCATAATACCAATCGCGTTGATATTTTCGATTAAAAGACCTAATTTTTGATAGATTTCTTCCGTAGGATTTGCGATAATATGAGCGAGTGTGATTTGTTTACCAGGAACAAATTCCTGAATAATTCTTTGCTTTTCATCTATTTGTACGATACCTCATCACCGCCATTCTTATAGAATTATGATACTTTATGAATGATTTCTAAAATATCGGAGATCGAAGTTTCTCTTGGATTTGTTAAAATACAAGCATCCTTTCGTGCTCCTTCTGCTATTGCTTTCTTTTCTTTTTGAATATCTTCGCTGGATACTTTACAAGCAGTCAATTTCGTTGGCATATTCATGCGGCTCATTAATTTTGTAATCTCATTGATGAGATTTTTTACACTAAGTCGAACCGTTGATCCAGAAACCCCAATAAGTTTTGCGAGCTTTGCATATTTTACTGCTGTCTCGGTATAATCCTTTGGTGTAAAACCTGTAATATTACTATTAAACTCTATAATATGTGGCAATAAAATTGCATTTGTTCTACCATGAGGTATATGCAATTTACCACCAATATTGTGAGCAATAGCATGGTTTAGCCCCAAAGATGCTAAATTAAACGAAATTCCTGCAATTAACGATGCGTTGTGCATTTTTTCTTTTGCTTCCATATCTTCACTACTTTCATAGGAGCGTAAGAGATATTGAAATACTAGTGATATTGCTTTTTCAGCAAATGCATCTGAGAAATCCGTCGCTTTTGTTGAAACGTATGCTTCAATAGCATGCGTTAATACATCCATACCAGTATCCGCAACAATTGGCGGTGGTACAGATTTTACTAGGCTTGGTT
>CAJJLI010000522.1 GCA_905192625.1 uncultured Clostridium sp.
AAATCGGTTATTCCGTTATAAGTCTGTGTTTTACAAAGCCTTAACTTTATTTCCCTGTCTATGTTGCCCAAAAGACGAACCCCATTTCCTAACAGAGTAGGAATAACAGAAATGTAATATTTATCAATCATATTTTTGCTTACCAACTGCTGAACAAGATTTGCTCCGCCACAAATCCAAATATCCTTTCCTGCTTCTTGTTTTAGCCGTTCCAATAATAAAACAGGATTTTCACTTGTAAAATGAATTTGTTGGGAAGAATTGCACTCTTTATGTGTTAATACATAAGTTGTAAATTTATTATATACCCATTCTTGCGGAGAAAGTTCAGTAACAACCTGATGAGAAGTATTCCACCCCATTAAGACAGTATCTATATCTTTGGTAAATTCTGTATAAGTGTCGATGTTTTCATTGTCATTTCCATGACCATTTAGCCAAGCTACTCCACCATTACCGTCTGCAATATATCCGTCAAGGCTCATGGCAATAAATAAAACTACTTTTCTCATTTTTTCTCTTTTATAAATACAAACAGGAATTTATTTCTCTTTTTTACTCATAAGGGAACAACTGATTGCTACAAATAAACCCATTAAAATCCATGGAAATGCTGCTCTTATAAAATCACTAACCATACTTTATTCCTCCTTAAATTCCAATTTCCTTAGTTCTACAAACTGAAATTTTTGCCTATGAATGTATCTTGTTCTTTATACGCAAACAGGCTTCTGTGTGCATAATCCAATGTCTTGAAAACGGCATTTGAATTAGTCCACAAATATCTTTATTACACCAATAATCAATCAGCCAAATTGCTTTTTCATTGTCGTTTACTACATTCAACGATTCTAAGTATCCTTTTCTTTCTTTCGGTATTTTTCTTTTCAATTCATCATAAGATAACCGTTCAAGCATTTTCTCAGTGCTTTCCCATACTTCGAAAATATATAAATATAATTCTTCCAGATTAAGCTGTTTTGAAAAGTCTGCAATCTGCTGTTTCATGAGTTCATTTCCTGTTGTAATGATAGGTGAATTGATACGCTCTTGATAATTGCCTGCAAAAAATACTTGTTCATCTTCATTTATCACTGTATGCACAACTATATCTTCAATGCGGAAAATATGCCAAATAGAATAAGCAATCGTCTTACTATGATAACCATCAGCGTTTATGAAGGGGATTGAGTTAAAATCTTCTCTGCATAATTCTTCTTTGAAAGATACTAAGGTTTGTATTAACTGACTTCGTAAAGTAAGTAAAGTATCAATACCCCTCTTATAAGTATCTTTCTTTTTTATTTGTGCCTGCATTGTTTTATTAAGTTCAGACCATTCCTTATTCATATTCAATCCTCTCTCAAATTCTGATTTTATCGCCCCATACAGTCGAGTAGACTAAGACCTCTCAATCTTAGCCCCTCACAGATCCGTACGTGCGGCTTTCCCGCATACGGCTCCTCATAGTAACATTCGCTTCAATATAAACAATAGTACGTTTTAGGTTTTGCTAATGGATAATACTTGAGCATTTCCACAAATCCATTCCATGTGTATGCCCGTCTACAACCTCTCCGATTCATGGCTTTGAATAGAAACTGTTGTACTCTATGCAGGAATGTTGTTATCTTCCGAAAATTCCATGTAACGCCATAATACCGATAGTGTCCAATTAGTTTTACGTTCAACTCTTTAATTATTTCTCGCATTGGTCGATTTCGATTATCGTAAATCCAGTTCTTGTATGCTCTAACCTTTTGCTCAAACTTCTTTCTTGAAGTCTGTACCTTTGGCACGAAACCTCCCTTTCGAGTTTTGCTACAGTAGAAGGTAAATCCCAGAAAATCAAATGTTTCAGGCTTACATTCTCCTCTTGCTCTACGATTCTGCTCTGCAAATCTCCCAAATTCAATCAGTCTGCTTTTACTACTTTCCAGCTCCAGTCCAAACTTTTCCATTCGTTCCTTTAACTCTTTATAGTATCTTTCAGCTTCTGACTTATATTGAAATCCTGCAACAAAATCATCCGCAAAGTTGACGAGAAAACACTCTCCCTGCATTTCCCTTTGCACCACCAGCTTAAACCACAGCGTCAGCACATGATG
>CAJJLI010000523.1 GCA_905192625.1 uncultured Clostridium sp.
AGATAAACATTTCATAATTTTATTTTTAAATAAACATTCATGATTTTATTTTTTAAATAAACATTCATGATTTTATTTTTTAGATAACGATCATGATTTTATTTTTTAGATAAACTTTTAGTTTTTATAGGAAGCCTTAGCCCAATATATGATTATATTTGCTTTCTAAAAAAATCGTTCATCTTTTTGATACTGTTTTTAAATTTAACAAAAAATTAAAATTTACATAAGCTTTTTCTCAACAAAATCGATAATCTTTTTCACCGTACCGTCTTCAAATGGATTGCTAAGTCCTGCATAAGCTAAGGTATCGAAATAGCCTTTGCTACCACCAACCTTACATAACTTATAATAATCTTCCCAAGCTTTCTTTCCATCTTCACACATCTTTGCATAAAACTCAAATGCTCCCATTTGTGCAAGTGCATAATCGATATAGTAAAATGGATATAAAAAGATATGTTGTTTTTGCATCCAAAAACCGCCTTGTTCTAAGAACTCATTTCCATCGTAATTTCTCCATGGCATATAGGCCTTCTCAAGCTCGTGCCATACGTCTCTTCGTTCTTTAGCCGTAAGATTTCCTTCAAATACGCGATGTTGGAATTCATCTACGCACATCATATAAGGGATAATTTCTAGAGTTGATGCAAGATGAGCATAACGGTATTTATCTGCATTTTCACCGAAAAAGCTTTCCATCCAAGGATATGTGAAATGCTCCATTGACATAGAATGAATTTCGTTTATCTCGCTTGTGGAGAATACCATAGCTGTCAATGGTTGAATTCTACCTGCTGTAAATGACTCAAATGCATGACCTGCTTCATGTGTTAATACATCTACATCTGCCCCAGTACCATTAAAATTAGAAAAAATGAAAGGAGCTTTAAATTCGGATAGATACGTGCAATATCCTCCTGGACGTTTTCCTTGTTTTGTTTCCAAGTCGAATAACTCGTGCTCTACCATAAAATCAAAAAATTCACCAGTTTCTTTTGATAGTTCACGATACATCGACTGCGCTTTTTTAACCAGTTCGTCCTTATTTCCAATAGGAACAGCGTTCCCCTCTGGGTATACAAGCGACTCGTCATAGTAATATAAATCGTCAATACCCAGACGTTTTTTCTGTTCTTCAAATAACTTTTGACATACAGGAACAATTACTTCTTTTACCTGTCTTCTAAAGTTAGCAACATCCTCCGGTTTATAATCATAGCGTCCTCTTTTTAAATAAGCCATTTCAATATAATTCGAAAATCCTAATTTGGCTGCCATTCCTTTTCTTAATTGCACCAATTCATCATATAATTGATCCAACTCTCCCGAAGCTTCCTTATACAAATCTGCCCATGCTATAAACGCTTCTTTTCTCTGCACACGGTCCGTGCTTTGCATATGCTTTAAGAGACCATAAAAGTTACACTCCTCACCTCGGAATTCCGTGCTCTTAGAAGCTGCTATCTTAGAATAGTTCTGTGTTAACATTGCTTCCTTAGCCATATCCTCTACGATTTCTTTGCTTGCAAGCATTTGGCTAACTTCCATTTTCTTAATCAATAATGGACCGAACTCTTTTTCAAAATCAGCTTTATAAGGAGAACTTAATATAACTGCGTTTTCCTCTTGACTTAGTAATGTGAACTCACCAATTTCTTTATGAAAAGCATTCATCTCAGCTTCGTAAAAAGTATCATTGGTATTAACCGTATTACGAATACTAGCAATCGTTTGCATTGTACGCATCGGTTCGCTATTTTTTTCTTCTGCTAGAAACAGGTTTCGCATTGTTTCATAGCAATTTGCTTGTTTTAATGCATCGATATAATCCTTGATTCGTTGTTTTTCTTTTTCAAAATCTGGTCTCTTGTACTCTAAATCCGTAAACTTTTTCATATGTGCCTCCATTCTTAATGTATCATTAATTTATGCTTACACATCTACTTTACTATGTATACTTTATTACTGCAATAGTTTAAATTACGAATTACTTCGTATTTTCTTCGCAAATATTATTACTGTACATTGTTTAACATACTATCAATTTGTTGTAAAAAATCAAACATACTGCACTCGATAAT
>CAJJLI010000524.1 GCA_905192625.1 uncultured Clostridium sp.
GTCGATGCGGGCGATCATCATGATGCCGGTGCCAGTCAGCACCATCACACAACATCAACATAGTTTTGCTGATTGTAACTCTACGTTTTACGGATATTATGATAAAATAATTCCTGTTGCGTTATTCCCTTCCATGCTCTCCATTTGATTGACACGGTTTGCAATGGTTTCCGGTAATAATGCCGATAATACGATTTGTCCTTGTTCTGTCACCAAAACTGATTTGCACTTTCTACCGCAGGTTGCATCGATACAATTCCCTTGATCTTTTGCATTTTGAACCATACGTTTTACAGGTGCTGCCTCTGGCCTTATAATCGCTACAACCTTCGCTACATTAATTATATTACCAAATCCAATATTGACCAACTTATTCAATCTTATTCACCACTTCTAAAATTCTAATTGTAGTTCTACTACATACTTCGCAGGTGCATTTAACGGTGATTCAGGCTTCATATGTTCTTTATAACATTACTCTATATTTTGAATTTGTTCTCGAATTTTTTCTATTTCTGTTTTTAAATCGATTGCTTTATTTGACACAACTAAATCATTTGCTTTTGATAAAATTGTATTCGCCTCACGATTCATTTCTTGTGCAATAAAATCAAGCTTACGTCCAACATTGCTGCCATCCATAAGCGTTTCTTTCATGCTTTGAATATGCGCTTTTAATCGAACAGTCTCTTCATCTACGCAAATCTTATCCGCAAAAATTGTGATTTCCGTTGCTAAAATACTTTCATCGATTTTGGTATCTCCTAGAAGCTCACTTACTTTATCTGTTAACTTCTTACGGTACTCACTAATAATTTGAGGTTCTCTTTCTTCAATAAATTCAACGAGTGAAACCATATTATCTAGTTTTTGAACAAGATCGCTCTTTAAATGATTGCCTTCGGTAATTCTAGATTCAACAAAACGTTCGGCTGCTTGTTTTAATGTTTGTTCAACAAGTTGCCATAACTCATTCTCATCTACCATCTGTTCTTCAAGGCTTAAAACATCTGGGAATCTAGACAACAAGGAAACTTTAACGTCATTTTCAAGACCAAAATCAGCACACATCTGTTCTAGATGGTCATAATATTCTTTTGCTATCTCTTTGTTGTACTTTACACACGCTTTTCCTTCGGTATAGTCTTCGTATGTAATAAACACATCAACTTTTCCACGATTGATGTATTGTTTTAATACATTACGAATCCCAGTTTCAAAGAAGCTAATCTTCTTTGGCATTTTAATTGATATTTCAAGATATCGATGATTCACTGCCTTTAATTCTACGATAAGTTTTCGTTCTGTCGTATCAATTTCGCATCGGCCAAAACCGGTCATGCTCTTTAACATTTAAACACATTCTTTCCTATAATATGGAGATAACTTTGTTGATGTTATATCTAATTAATTATAATGAAATTACATTTATAAGTCAAGATTAATTAAAATATACCAACTTTTCTTTTGGTTCTTCCGCTTTTTCTATTCTTTGCGCATATAGAATTGGGCCATCCCCTTGGTATTCTTTATAATACTCACATTTAATCTTTGCCGTTACAGTAACCCAAGAACGCATTTTTAAAAATTCAAATGGAAGTGGACCTGCTTTTCCTGCTTTACATAAGAATCCAATAAAAGCAATATCATCAGCACAACAAGTCATCGCAAATCTTCCTGGAACAAAGCTTCCTTTTGGAAACTGATTTGATTTATAAACCATTCCACGGAACTTAATTGTCTTTCCATCATACTTTTTCGGATTGTCCAATGCATCCATATAAAATAATCCAAAATCTTCATCATAGATTTCAATAAGATCAGCATTCAAATCAAAATGTAATACTTCTTCACCAGCGTCGTCTGTAACTCCGTTCTCAGATTCATAAATGATTTGACCTTTACGATTGACTGGTTTTACACTTCGACGTAATGCAATTTTATCAGTATTTTCATCACATCGATTAAAGATAATTGTGTCTGAATACTTAAATTGCCCAACCATGATTGATTTCATGTTATTTAAATAATTATCATACGTAGACGCATCAATTGTAGTTATAATTTCAACCAATTCCCAT
>CAJJLI010000525.1 GCA_905192625.1 uncultured Clostridium sp.
CTGCAAAAAGTCCCAAAGAGTGAGGCAAAAAAGATTGCGATGGATTATTTAGATCGTGTTGGACTTGTGACAAAGGCAAATGTCTATCCACAAAACCTGTCAGGAGGGCAGCAGCAAAGAGTTGCAATTGCAAGAGCACTGTGTACCAAGCAACCAATTATTTTATTCGATGAGCCGACCTCAGCGCTCGATCCTGAAATGGTTCAAGAGGTGTTAGACGTTATGGTGGAACTCTCAAAAGAGAATATCACAATGGTATGTGTAACACATGAAATGGGTTTTGCAAAGCAAGTTGCTGACCGAGTTCTTTTTATGGATGATGGAAAAATAATCGAAGAGGGTAATCCTGAACATTTCTTTGAACATCCAGAAAATGAACGAACCAAAGCATTTTTAAGTAAAATATTACGGTAAAATATCAGGAATCTAAATATAACTTAGAGAGGATAAGAGAGAGTGCCAGTATTAATAAATGTAGTAACTTAGACAAACGTATAAACTTTAGTAATATAAAGTTTTACTATATTAAATCAAAAAATAAATTAGGGAGGAGATTAAGTTATGAAAAAGAAATTAATCGCACTATTGTTATGTATTACAACGATTACCGTATTAATGAGCTGTAGAAAGAAAGAGGAGGTAACCACTTCGGATGCAAAAGACCCAGGGTTACAATCCATTTTAGATTATGGAAAATTAAAAGTTGGCTGTAAGACAGATGTACCTAGTTTTGGATTGCAAAATACCTCCACTGGAGTTTTTGAAGGACTTGAAATTGATATCGCTTATGCAATCGCAGGAAAAATCTTTGGTGTTACTAAAGAAGTAGCAAAAGAAAGAGGGCTATGTGAATTCCAAGGGGTGACTGCAAAGACAAGAGGGGCATTATTAGACAATGGTGAAATTGATATTGTAGCTGCAACCTTTACGATTACGGAGGAGCGTAAAAAGTCATGGAACTTTTCATCACCATATATTCAAGATGCGCTAGGTTTAATGGCATTGGCCTCTTCTGGATATGAAACTATGAACGATATTGATGGAGCGATTATTGGAGTAGCACAAGGTGCAACAACGAAAGATGCGATTTCTATATACATCAGTGAAAACAACATCCCTGTAACTGTAGAATACCAAGAATTTGATGGTTATCCTGCCTTAAGTGCAGCCTTAGTAGCTGGAAATATTGATATTTTCTCAGTAGATCGTGCTATTTTAGCTGGATATAACGACGATACTACCATGATTTTACCAGAGAGATTTGGTACGCAAGACTATGGCATTGCAAGTGCATTAAATGCGAAGGAATTAGGAAAGACAGTAGAAGAGGTTGTTTCTGAATTAGTAAGTAGTGGTAAAATGGATGAAATGATTTCTGCTTGGGGAATTGAGTAAATACAATACAACAATGCAGGTGTGCAATAAAAAGAAAAGTGGTGAAATGATATGGTAAAAGGATTGTTTGAAATTGGTCGTTGGGAAGTACTCTTTGAAAATATGGGGAGCTTTTTATCTGGGGTAATCATGACTCTAAAAGTGACAATCATTGGACTTTTCGTGGCGATAGGCATAGGTATTATTTTTGGTGTACTCGCGGCTGCAAAACACAAAATATTACAGGTGATTTCAAGAATATATATAGAATTCTTTCAAAACACTCCATTGGTAGTGCAAGTGTTTTTTTATTATAATGGCTTACCAAAGATACTACAGTTATTGTTTGATTTGGAGAAACCACAAAGGTTATCGAAATTACTCTTAGGAGTCATAGGAGTTGGCTTATATCACGGTGCTTATATTGCAGAGGTTATACGAACGGGTATTGAGGCAATTCCAAGAGGACAGTCAGAGGCGGCACATGCACAAGGATTTACTTCTTTACAAACGATGAGATATGTGATATTACCTCAATCCTTTAAAATCATATTGCCACCACTTACCAATCAGGCTCTTAATCTTGTTAAAAATACATCGGTACTATCCTTTGTTGCAGGCAAAACGGGACTTTTTTTCCGCCGCATAGAATCAAATCATGCTGTTTTCAG
>CAJJLI010000526.1 GCA_905192625.1 uncultured Clostridium sp.
GGTATGGCAGTAGCACTGATTACAACTTTCTACGGTTCGGTACTTGCAAACTGGATTTGTATTCCTGTATCAACAAAATTAAAAGCAAACAATGGTGCAGAAATTAAAATGAAGGAAGTTATGGTAGAAGGCCTTTTATCCATTCAAGCAGGTGAAAACCCAAGAGTAATTGAAGAAAAGTTAAAATCCTTCTTATCACCTGCTAAGAGAAATGAATTGTTAAGTAATGAAGGCGGTGAAACGATTGGCTAGGCAAAAGAAACCACAAGCGCCTCCCAAAGGAGCACCTGCTTGGACGGCGACGTTTTCAGATTTAATGAATCTTTTGTTATGCTTTTTCGTATTACTATTTGCTCTATCTTCGGTGGATGAAGAAAAATTTGATCAAGTAGCAGTATCTATGTCGAACAGCTTTAGTATCTTCAAGGGTGGACAATCCTCCATTGGAGAAGGACGATTAATTGGCATGGGAGTCTCTCAGTTAAATGATCTTGATGTATATTTTTCTTCCATGGGAAAAACAAGTGAAGAGATCGATGAAGCTATAAAAGATTTTGAGGAACAGTTACAAGAAGTGAATGAAAAAGCTACCTCAGAAATGTATGATAAGATTTCAGAAACGAGTGGCAAATATAACTTAGATGACTATGTGGAATTAAGTATCGATGAAGAAGGTAGTAGATATGTATCCATTGATATTAACGGTTCCTTATTGTATGACTCAGGAAAAGCGGAATTAAAAGAAGATGCAATTCCTATTTTCTCAAAAGTCGGGGATATCTTAAAACTTTATGAAGGCTACCGAATTTCTATCATTGGTCATACGGATAATGTGCCAATTTCCTCAGCGAACTTTGCTAGTAATAAAGAATTGTCTTCTGCTAGGGCAATAAAAGCAGCGGAATATCTAATTGATAAAAAAGGCATTGATCCTGCGACAGTGGAATGGATTGGTAGAGGAGAATATGACCCTATTGCAGATAACAATACACAAGAGGGTAAAGCAAAAAATCGTAGAATTGAGATTCGAATTTATAACTCTTTTAATTCGGATTAGATACGTGATACAAAATATGAGGAAAGGAATTGGTAGTCTCAATGAAAAAAAATATATTAGCTATATTTATTTTAGCAACTACGGTAATTAATCTTACGTTAACAGCAGTTTCTCTATTTGTTGTAATTCCTAGCACGAAGAGAACTGATAATTTAGTGAAAAAGGTAGTATCTATCATCGATTTGGAATTGGAATCACCGATAAAGGGTCTTAATGATGATGGAATTAGTATTGAGGATATTACGACTCATGAAATCAATGACATGACAGTAAATCTTAAAAAATCAAGTGATTCCAAAGCACATTATGCTGCAGTAAACTGTACCTTATCATTGAATAAAAAAGCAAAAGATTATGCGAAAAAAGAACCTTTAATAACGGAACAAGAAGGTTATATTCGTGAAGTAATACAAACAGAAATAGGAAACTACACCTTTGATACAATTCTTGACAATAAAGATAATATAAGAACAGCAATTCAAGAAACATTGAATGTGAAATTTAATTCTGATTTTATTGTAAGAGTATCATTTAGTAGTTTTATCGTGAAATAGTTTGTCGTATTTTAAAATATTATAATGATTTTGTTACTAAAGTATGTTATGATGTTATTACAAAAAATGATTTACATAGGACATCTTCATAACGTTTAGTAATATTGGGAGGTAAGAGAATGGGTGATGTCTTATCCCAAAATGAGATAGATAATCTACTTGCTGCTTTAAGTAGTGGGGAGTTAGATGCAGAAGATATAAAAGATTCGGGAGAAAAACAAGTAAAACTATATGATTTTACTCGTCCTTCCAAGTTTTCGAAAGAGCATCTTAGGACCTTAGAGATTATTTTTGAACATTATGGAAGACTACTTTCAACGCATTTACCAGCCTATTTAAGGAAAAATGTTCAGGTTGAGGTAATGAAGTCAGAAGCAGTAGT
>CAJJLI010000527.1 GCA_905192625.1 uncultured Clostridium sp.
CGTACGGTTCAACGGGAGGGAGATAATTCCTAGCAATTATTTCTCTACCCTATTTGGGCATAAAAGTATTAATACACTTGTGCTGATTGTATTTTTATATTAAAGATTTATAAGATGTATGTGTGTGATTGCCTTTTGCACTGCCAATCCTTCTGCAACATCAACATACGTCATTCCTTTTGGAAGTTCGATTGTATAATCATCGGTATAGGTTCTTACTTCTTGATCCAAGTGGACGCTAAAATTTGTACTGCGTACTTTGATATGATGTTCTTCAAAATAATTTTGAATGAATTCTTTGGTTTCTCTATGGCAATATTCGATTTCGATACGCTTTAACGTTGGCATAATGGATGCCGGTAAACTTTGAATCTTTTTTACTACAGTTAAGGCAAAGAAGATGATTACAATTCCAACCAAGGCCACTTGGTAATACCCCATGCCAGTTGCTAAACCCAAAGCAGCCGTTGACCAAAGTGAAGCAGCGGTTGTTAAACCATGAACAGAATTTTTAGTAAAAACAATCGTACCTGCACCTAAAAACCCAATTCCACTAACTACTTGGCAAATAAGACGAGCTGGATCAGAACGAATAATGCCAGATAGTTCAGGGTACTCGAGTCCAATTTTGAGAGACTCAAGCATAATTTCTTTTTGAATGATGGCTATAATTGCAGCACCGACACAAACTAGAATATGCGTTCTAAGACCAGCTGGTCGACTTTTAAACTCACGTTCCCAGCCTATGATACCTCCGAAGATAGTGGCAATTAATAAACGGATGCATATATGTCTTAAATCTAACTCTAAAATCATAAAAAACCCCCTTTAATTTTTATTCATTTAGTACTTTGTAGTTCTTATCCTATAAAATCTACCAATGCTTTCGTAATGGTAGGAGTTAAGATAATCAATATATATATTATATCCATCTGTTGGAAAAAATCAAATAATGTCAAAAAATAAAGTTTTTTAGAACTTTACGAAATAGAGTTGGTTATAGAATAAAAGATTCCCAAAAAACAGGAATCTTGTTTTAGAGATTAAAAGATAAATTATTTTTTTATCTTGCCCTGATTTGCCACACGTTTCATTTTCGAGTCAATTTCATCTACATTTCCAAGATAGGATTTCTTGATTACTTGAAATTCTTCGTTGAATTCATAAACCAAAGGTATACCAGTTGGAATATTTACATCAACAATTTCTTTTTCAGAGAGATGATCAAAGTATTTTACTAGTGCTCTTAGAGAGTTGCCATGTGCAGCGACTATAACGCGTTTGCCTTCAATCATATCCTTTTTAATTACAGATTCAAAATATGGAATTACTCTAGCAACAGTATCCGCTAAGCTTTCACTTAGTGGGAGCAATTCCTTATTTTCGACACGATATTGTTCTTGGTTTTTGGGATTGCGCTTATCATTTATGTCTAACGCGGGTGGTTTGACACCATAGGAGCGACGCCAGATTTTCACTTGTTCTTCCCCGTATTTCATAGCAGTTTCAGCTTTATTTAATCCTTGCAAAGCACCATAATGTCGTTCGTTTAATCTCCAATCCTTTCGTACTGGTATCCATTCTAAATCCAGTTGTTCAAGTACATGATTTAGTGTATGTATGGCACGCTTTAGATAAGAGGTATAACATATATCAAAATCGAAGCCTTCTGTCTTTAACAGTTTTCCAGCATTGATTGCCTCCTCATGACCTTTATCGGTTAAATCAACATCAGTCCAACCTGTAAAAAGATTTAAATGATTCCATTCGCTTTCGCCATGTCTTATTAATACTAGTTTCATAGATTCTCCCATAATATCGTAAGATTTCCTGCGATATCCTTTCATTTTAGTTAATAAAGCGTTGGTATTTCATTTACATATGTATAAAATATATTTCGTTAAGTTAAGAATATGTTCTCTAACCGTATAATATCATTAATGCCGACAAGCGGTAGGTTCGCACTTTGCAAACGACTCGCCTCATCAG
>CAJJLI010000528.1 GCA_905192625.1 uncultured Clostridium sp.
GAACTGGCATGAAATCACGTAAAATTGGCGGCATCATTCTTACGATTCTGCTCTAAATTAAAGCGATGAAAAAAATTGCTGGACCAATTCGTATTGAATTAGCACAGTATAGAGAACTTGCAGCCTTTTCACAATTTGGTTCTGATTTGGATGCGGACACAAAGGAAAAACTTGCGCAGGGTGAAAGAATTAGAGAAATCTTAAAACAACCTCAGTATAAACCTTTGCCAGTAGAGTATCAAATCGTTATCATTTATGCGGCTACAAAGAAGTACTTACTTGATATTCCTGTAAGTAAAATCGGAGACTTTGAAAAAGGATTGTTTGAATACGTTGATACGAAATATCCAGAAATTCTTACAAACATTCGTGAGAAAAAAGAAATGGATGATGAAACGGAAAACAAGTTGAAAAAAGCAATCGAAGCGTTTAAGACAGAATTTTCAAAAATGTAGAGAGGATGTGATACTATGGCTGGAATAAGAGATATTAAAAGGCGTAGGGAAAGCATTCAAAGCACAGAACAGATCACAAAAGCGATGAAGCTTGTATCAACAGTAAAGCTTCAAAAAGCGAAGTCAAGAGCTGAAAATTCTGGGCCTTATTTTAAATATATGTACCAAGCAGTATCTCACATGCTACGTAAGACAGGAACAATATCACATCCATTGCTACGATCCGGTAAATCAAATAAAAAGGCAGTTATTGTTATAACTTCGAATCGTGGACTTGCAGGCGGATATAACAGCAATGTTATAAAATTAATTACAGGTAGTAATCTTTTAAAAGAAGATGTTATTGTCTATGCCGTTGGAAGAAAAGGAAAAGAAGTGCTTAAGCGTAGGGGATATGAAATCCGCAAAGATTATTCGGATGTCATGAATGCTCCAATGTTTAAAGATGCCATTGAAATCGGTCAAGAAGTATTAAAAGCATTTCAAAACGATGAGGTTGGTGAAATATTTTTAGCGTATACCGAGTTTAAAAACACAGTTACGCATATTCCTACCATGATTCAATTGTTACCTGTAGATATGACAAATCAGCAAGAAGATAACAGCGATAATGAAAGTGCATCTGATCGCTTGACTCATATGAATTATGAACCAAACACGGATGAGGCTCTTAATTTAATAATACCGAAATATCTGAATAGCTTGATTTATGGTGCCTTAGTTCAGTCGCTTGCGAGTGAGAATGGGGCTAGAATGCAAGCGATGGACTCTGCAACAAATAATGCAGACGATATGATATCCGAGTTGTCACTACAATATAACCGTGCACGACAAAGTTCAATTACTCAGGAATTAACTGAGATTATCGCTGGTGCGAATGCGATTAGTTAGTTATAAATGAAAAGAAAGGGAGTGAATGAATGGAGGATCAAGACTTAAAGTCTTTGGATAAATA
The DNA here is from genome assembly GCA_905192625.1 of uncultured Clostridium sp. Taxonomy (GTDB): domain Bacteria; phylum Bacillota; class Clostridia; order Lachnospirales; family Lachnospiraceae; genus Lachnoclostridium. The sequence goes on from CAJJLI010000528.1 coordinate 1,411, forward strand.
TTTAAATTCATCAAATACAGATCAAAAAACTTCCAAAGAAGAACAAAATGATAAAAATATAGGTAAAATCACTCAAATCATTGGTGCCGTTTTAGATATCAAATTTCAAAGTGGTAATTTACCAGAAATATATGAAGCCATCAACATATTGAAATCAGATGGAGAAATGTTAGTCGTTGAAGTAGCTCAACACATTGGCGATGATACAGTTCGTTGTATCGCAATGGGACCTACCGACGGTTTGGTTCGTGGTATGGATGCTAAGAAAACGAATGCTCCAATTTCTGTTCCTGTTGGTGAACATACATTGGGTCGTATCTTTAATGTATTAGGTAACCCAATCGATGAAAAACCGGCTCCACAAAATGTTGATTATTACCCAATTCATAGAAAAGCACCTGCTTTTGAGGAACAATCAACAGAAACGGAATTGTTAGAAACTGGTATTAAAGTTGTTGACTTACTATGCCCATATCAAAAAGGTGGTAAAATCGGATTGTTTGGTGGTGCTGGTGTAGGTAAGACAGTTTTAATTCAAGAATTAATTACGAATATTGCAACCGAGCATGGTGGATAC
>CAJJLI010000529.1 GCA_905192625.1 uncultured Clostridium sp.
ATTAATATTCTACCCTGCTTGTCCACTTCGCAATCAGCAGCTCCAGCCATAAAATAACGTTGTAACTGTCTTGCATCTTTATTACCCGGAAGATTTTTAAGTTGATTTACGAAGGTGAGCCATTCCTCGTTTGGATATACAAACAAACAACCATCAAGCCCTAATGTAACAACAAAGTTTTCACCTAGTGCTTCACGAAACTTAGATGGTACTATTATTCTGCCCTTGGCATCAATCGTATGATTGTATTCTCCCATAAACATAAGCTTCACCTACCGTTTTTTACTCCACTTTCAACCACTTGTAACTACTTTTCACCACTTTTCACCACTTATAGTTCTATGATACTCCACTTTATTCAAAAAATCAAGCAGTATTAAACGAAAAAAAAGTGATGAAAACACTGGAAAACCGAGTATTTTCATCACTTTACTACATATAGTATAAGCATAATTTCCTATACTATATTTACTACTTTATTTTATTATTATTCTATGTCTTTTTCGCCGCCTTCTTAAATATGGGTACATTTTCCTATCTTTCAACAAGACACTTTTCATTCCTATTTATTCTATGACTGCATTAGATATAACATGAAATTAGCTCTTCACACATAATGAGCTAGTTTTCCAGAAATTTTAATTAAGCAATTGAAAGAAGCCTGGAAAATAGCTCCAAATCAAATAATGCAATGAATCCCAGTAGAATACACCCCAACAAGAAACAAAAAGGCAGAAAAAAAAACTGCTTACGCAGTTTTTTTCTTTACAAGTATTCTTTTTACTATAATAATCGTTACTGAGACAATAACTAAAATAGCTGATAACAGTTGGGATACAGCGATTGGCGAGTTCCATAAGAATAATTGATCCGTTCTAAGACCTTCAATCCACACTCTTCCTAATCCATAACCGGCTAAATACAGTAAAAATATCTCACCATTAAATTTCTTATGTTTTGAGTAAATTACTAATATGATTAATAGTATTAAATTCCAAACTGATTCGTATAAAAAGGTAGGATGCACTTGTATATATTGTATACCATCGATTAATTTCGTATTATTTCTTATTTCAAGAATACGCTCTAATGCATCCGGTCGATCTGCATAGCGACTTGTGAGAGTTGCGAGTGAGCAGGTATAATCGCTACTTACTGCATTAATATCAAGTTGCATAGCAAATAATCCATCGGTGAATTTTCCAAACGCTTCTTTATTAAAGAAATTTCCCCAACGTCCAATAATCTGCCCTACTAACAGACCTAATATGCCCGTATCTGCTAGTACTGTAAAGGAAATCTTTTTAATTTTACAATAGGCATATCCTGTTATGATTGCAGTAATCACACCACCATAGATTGCCAAGCCACCAGTACGTAGATTTAAAATCTGAATTGGATCTGAAGAAAATTCAGACCATGCAAAGGCAACATAATATAATCTAGCTCCTATGACAGATAAAATAATCGCATAAAGCGCAAAATCAAGATACAGTTCTGGGTTTTGACCAGTTCTCTTTGCCTGCCACTGTGCCATTAAAACCCCAAGAATCATGCCCGTTGCAATAATTACTCCATAAAAAGCAATGTAAAATCCAAACACTGTAAATCCACTTGGTACATTATTTAATTCCAATCCTAAGTTTGGAAAATTTATATTAGAACTCATTGTTAGAAACATCAATTCGTCACCACTTTTCTTTTATACATTGAATCTACATTTAGACATTGAAACGGAATAATATAACATCTCCATCTTGAACTACATATTCTTTGCCTTCTGAACGTACAAGTCCTTTTTCTTTTGCTGCATTATAACTTCCACAATCCACAAGGTTTTGAAAACTAACGATCTCTGCACGTATAAATCCTCGCTCAAAATCAGAGTGAATTTTACCAGCAGCACCAGGTGCCTTGGTTCCTTTTGTAATCGTCCATGCTCTT
>CAJJLI010000530.1 GCA_905192625.1 uncultured Clostridium sp.
CCGAGTTTTTCGTTTATCGCCGAAAATACTGCCAAAATCATCAAAGAAGCTTTGATCCTATAAAGCCAATGAAGAGGTTACGATAAAGAAAGAGGATGATCGATTAGAACAAGGAAGACTTAAAATTACTACACTTGGAGAAGGAGAAGGTAAAATTAAGTTGCTATCTGTGAAACGTTCGTATGGTAAACCAGAATATCGTGGCAGCATTGAAATTGCCAAAACAGACAATGGTTTGACAATTGTAAATGAAGTATCGCTAGAAGAATATTTATACTCTGTTGTACCAAGTGAAATGCCAGCGTCATACGGAGCAGAAGCTTTGAAGGTGCAAGCTGTATGTGCTAGAAGCTTTGCCTACAATCAACTGTTGCAGAATAAATATAGTGCTTATGGAGCACATGTTGATGATAGTGTAAATAGTCAAGTGTATAATAATATTAAAGAAAGTGAAGATACAATTCTTGCAGTAAAGGATACCTATGGTCAGGTTTTAAAATATGATAATAAAGTACTTACTGCATATTATTTTGCAACTTCAAGTGGGTATACCGCAAGTGTAGAAGATGTTTGGGAAAGTAGTACACCTATGGTTTATTTAAATGGAAATCTACAAACAGAAGAAAAACAGGAAGTGGATTTATCCAATGATGATAAGTTCAGAGATTTTATCGACCATGAAAATGTGGATGTCAAATTAAGTAGTGGTGTATTATCTGAAACGGTAGACACCTATGATAGCGGATTTTTAATGTATCGCTGGAATGTAACGATATCCGTGGAGGATCTTAGTAAGCGAATTAACGATACGATTCTTAATTGCTATAACACAAATAAAAATTCAATTCTTACTTTAGTATCGACGAACAACAAGGAAGGACTTTTAGATGATGTAGGCGTAAGAGTATTAAACAGTGCGGTTTTTAAAAGTGAAGAGGTAAGAGATATTGGTACGGTAAAAAATATGAAAGTTATAAAAAGAGGGAAAAGTGGTATTATAAAGGAATTACTTATTACAGGAACGAAAGCTACGGTGCTGGTATGTTATCAAACGAATATTAGGCAACTTTTGGCACCTGTCAATGATAATTTATACCGCTTGGATGGAAGTAGTGTAAGTAGTATGGCGATGTTACCAAGTGCATTTTTTTACATTGATGCCGTTGGTAAGGGGGAGAATGTTACAGCCTTTACCTTGACTGGTGGTGGCTATGGGCATGGCGTAGGTATGTCTCAAAATGGTGTGAAGAAGATGATAGATCAAGGGAAAACATACGATGAAGTATTAAAACATTATTATACTGGAGTGGAATTGGGATTGGTTTACGAATAGGTATGTTTTCAAATAACTACAAATAAAAAAGACTGCAAAGATAAGATAACCCCAAACGTTAGACTTAAAAATCGATCAATGGGGAACTTAAAATTGCAGTCTACTTTATTTTTTACCATGTTTTACTGTGGATACTAACTCTTTTATTGCGTCATGAATAATAGGATTTGCAATGATTGCATTTATTTCAGCTCCGATGAACATCATATACATACACGCATATAGCCAAATCATACAGATAACAATAGCAGTTAAGCTGCCATACGTATAGGAATGATTGCTCATATTATCAATATAAAAAGAAAACAAATAGGAAAATCCCATCCATCCTGCAGAAGTAACAATTGCTCCAGGGAGCTCTGCAAATAAATTCGACCGACGGTTCGGTATTACAACATAGATTAAATCAAAAAATAAAACTAAAATGCAAAGACCCACAAATGTACGGACACTTATAATAATTAGTGCATACTCTGTCAGTACAGGAAAACGTTCTGCAATATAAATCGTTAATTGGTTACCAAATACAAAGATAACTAATAGAATAATGATTAAGATTGCAAATAAAAGTGTATAAAGGGTTGACCAAAG
>CAJJLI010000531.1 GCA_905192625.1 uncultured Clostridium sp.
AATTTCAACCCTCTGAAATTGTTAAACTTCTATTTATATTTGCTGTTGGTGCCCTACTTAGTAAGGCAGTGAAGTTTAGACAAATTGCACTTATTACGATAATGGCAGCAGCACATGTGATTGTATTAGTACTTGAAAAGGATTTAGGGGCAGCTTTAATATTCTTTATCACATATATTATTATGTTATATGCAGCTACGAAAAAAGCCATGTATTTGGCAGCGGGTGTTGGTGCAGGCGTTGTTGGTGCCTTCGCAGGATATGCTTTATTTGACCATGTGCGTGTTCGTGTTGCAGCCTTTTTACATCCCTTTGAATTGATTGAAAAGGAAGGATATCAAATCAGTCAGTCCTTATTTGCAATTGGTACAGGCGGATGGCTTGGTATGGGGCTTAACCGTGGATTACCTAATAACATACCTGTGGTAGACTCCGATTTTATTTTTGCAGCGATTGCAGAGGAATTTGGCGGGATATTTGCCATTTGTATGATATTAATTAGCATTAGTTGTTTTGTTATGTTTATTAATATTTCTGTGAAGATAAAAAATACATTTTATAAGTTGGTGGCACTAGGATTTAGTACAATGTATATTGTGCAAGTTCTCCTAAACGTTGGTGGCGTGCTAAAATGTATTCCATCCACTGGAGTTACTTTACCATTAGTAAGTTATGGTGGTAGCTCAATTGTAAGCAGTATATTTATGTTTAGTATCATACAAGGGCTTTATGTCTTGCATCTACGTTCGGACGTAAATGAAGTTGCTTTGGATGAAATAGAAGCTGAAAAGCGTAAGAATAAAAAGAAATCAAAAAAGGACATAGAAGCTAATCGAGTTCAGTTAGAAGAAGATAAAAAATTACAAAAGAAATTAGAGAAAAAACAAAAAGATGTGACACAATCGGTCATTCGTTTTATGTATTTATTTTCTGCTCTTTTGTTCGGTGTCATAGGATACTATACGTATTTCATTGCTTTTAAAAGTAAGAGCGTTGTCAATAACAATTATAACTATAGGCAGGATTTATTATCACAGAGAATAACAAGAGGAAAGATTTTATCGGCAGATGGTAACATTTTAGCGCAGACGGTGGAACTTGATGATGGTAGTGAAACAAGAGTTTATCCATATGGCAATGTATTTTCACATGTAGTTGGTAGGATGCAAAAAGGACGAACTGGTGTAGAGTTATCGGATAATTTTAACTTGTTGACCTCTAGTATCAATGGTATCACGAAATTAACCAATGAGATCGCTGGGAAAAAGAATCCAGGAGATAATGTCGTAACAACATTGAATGCAAAACTTCAACAGGTAGCATACGATGCACTAGGTAAGTATCAAGGCGCAGTTGTGGTATTAGAGCCTTCCACTGGTAAAATACTCGCAATGGTGTCAAAACCAGACTATAATCCGAATACAGTAGTAAATGATTGGGCGAAACTTGGTAGTGATGAAACTTCACCTTTACTAAATCGTGCTACAAGAGGTTTGTACGCGCCAGGATCTACGTTTAAAATGTTAACAGTCCTTGAGTATATGAGGGAAAATCCTAATTATGAATCCTATGAATATATATGTGAAGGGGAAGGTAGATTTAACAACGTAACACTTCATTGTGTAAAGAGCCATGGAAAACTAAATTTACTAAGTTCCTTTGCTCATTCATGCAATACTTCATTTGGAAATTTGGGAATTACATTAAATATGGATTCGTTTCAAAAACTTAGTAGAGAGTTCTTATTTAATCAAACGCTACCAACTTCACTTACAACATCACAAAGTAGTTTTGTTTTAAATGGAGAATCAGATCCTAATGATTATGCACAAACAGTGATTGGACTTGGTAAAACGCAAAT
>CAJJLI010000532.1 GCA_905192625.1 uncultured Clostridium sp.
TGCCTTGGTTGCGACGGCGGAACCACAGGTTGAAGTTGCTGGCGATAGCTTGGAAAAAGAAGGGGAATGGATACCAAATAAATATGGTGGAAATGAAAACCTTGATGCGGTTGAACTGTTAAAGCATTTACACTCCATAGTGAAAAAGAGAAAAGATGGCGTAATTATGATTGCAGAAGATTCTACGACATGGCCGATGGTAACAGGCCCATTGGATAAGGATGGACTTGGGTTTGATTTTAAATGGAATATGGGTTGGATGAATGATTTCACGACGTATATGAAACAGGACCCTCTGTTTCGTAAAGGTTGTCATGAATTGCTAACCTTTAGTATGGAGTATGCCTATCATGAAAACTTTATTTTGGTGTTATCTCATGATGAAGTGGTACATGAGAAGAAATCAATGATTTTAAAGATGCCAGGAGAAATAAAGGATAAGTTTGCAAATTTACGCCTTGCATATGGATTTATGACGGCACATCCAGGGAAAAAGTTATTATTCATGGGACAGGATTTTGCACAATTCAAAGAGTGGAGCGAAGAAAGAAGCTTGGACCTTACACTCTTAGACAATCCTTTAAATTATCAGATGAAAGAGTATGTAAAGGAATTGAATCATCTATACCAAGAACAAAAAGCATTGTATCAGATGGATTATAATAAAAAAGGTTTTGAATGGGTAAGCCAATGGGATGCAGATCATAGTATTATTAGTTTCTTACGTAAAGGTAAGAAGCGAGAAGATGATTTACTTGTTCTATGTAACTTTACTCCAGTTGTATACAAAAAATATAAAGTGGAAGTGAATGTACCTGGTAAATATAAAGAGATTTTTAATAGTGATGATTCTAAATTTGGGGGAGATGGATATATCAACCCAAGGATAAGAACTGCAAAAGGTCAAGAGAGCAAAGATAAATTTTATTCCTTTTTTATAACATTACCACCTCTTGGAATATCAATCTTTAAAATTCAAAGGGAAAGCAACAATAAAAAAGTACTATAAAAGGAGGAACATCCTAGAGTTATGAAAGAACTTGTATTTTTAGAAGCAGTCAACATTGATCAAAAAATTTCCCAACTTGATAAGTTGTGGGATAAATTCTGGCCACAAGCACAGAGCTTTTTAATGCGATTGGTATTAGCGATTGTTGTATTTATGATTAGTAAAAAAATATTAAAGCATGTGCTTAACTTCGCAAAAAAAGGGCTAGAACATGCTAAGGTGGACATTGGCGTAGCGAATTTTATCATATCCGTTTTACGAGTATTGATTTATGTATTAATTATTACTATTATTGCGGATATATTAGGATTTCCAACCACATCCTTTGTCGCAATACTAGGTTCCGCGGGCTTGGCAATCGGTTTAGCGTTGCAAGGAAGTCTTAGTAACTTTGCAGGTGGAGTATTACTATTGTTATTAAAACCGTTTCGTGTTGGTGATTATATCATTGTCGGTGCGCAAGAAGGAACAGTAACTGCGGTAGATATCTTCTACACCAAAATCCAGACATCGGATAATAAGGTGGTAGTTTTACCAAATGGATCCTTATCAAATAGTAATATAACGAATGTAACTCACCAGCCAAATCGTAGACTAGATTTGATTATACCAATTGGATACGAGGATGACATTCGATTAGTAAAAGATGCATTGATGGAAATTGTACAAGCACATGAACTCATTCTTAAAGAGGAATCAAAAGACATATTTGTAAATGCATTCGGTAATGATGCGGTAGAAATAGCAATCCGTGTATGGGTAGCGAAAGAAAATTATCTAAAAGTTAAATCAGAACTATTAGAA
>CAJJLI010000533.1 GCA_905192625.1 uncultured Clostridium sp.
GTTCGTCCAATTCTATGAACATAAGTCTCTTTTGACATAGGTAAATCATAATTTATAACATGTGTTATATCTTCAAAATCAACACCTCTGGCTGCCACATCCGTAGCGATCAGATAACGAAATCCTCCGGTACGAAAATCATCAATCGTATGAATTCGTTGTTTTTGATCAATAAGCCCATGCAACATACCACACCAAATTTTTTCCTTCTTAAGTTTATAATATAATACCTCTACCATTTCTCTGGTCCCACAAAAAATCATCGCATTTAAAGGATTATTTTTATATAACATACGAAGGAATATATCATACTTATCCTCTTCTGTTACAAAACAACCCAACTGTTCAATACTATCCACGGTTTCGGTACCATCTTCAAGCTTCACCTCCACCGGAGAATTCATAAACTCATCCGTCAAAGCATACAAATCGTCTCCCATGGTAGCAGAAAATAGCATTATTGTTATATTCTCTGGCAAATAGGAAAGAATTCGCTTAACATCATCTAGGAAACCCATGTCAAGCATAAGGTCAGCTTCATCAATGATAACATATTTCATATTATTGCATTTTAACGTTCCGCTCTCGCAGTGATCCAACACTCTTCCTGGTGTTCCTACAACAATATGAGATTTTTGCTTTAGAGTAAGTGCTTGCTTATCAAATGGAAATCCACCAAATACCATAGGGACCTTAACTCGTTTCATACGTCCAATGTTAAAGATTTCATCCTTAACCTGGTAGGCTAATTCTCTTGTTGGCTCCAAAACAAGGGCTTGAGGTAAATTATCCTCCCAAACAACTGCTTCACATATCGGAATTGCAAAAGCTGCTGTTTTACCACTTCCTGTTTTTGATTTTGCTATGATATCTTTTCCTTCTAGAGCAAGTGGTATTACCTTTTCCTGAATTGGTGTTGGTTCTATATAATGAAGCATGGATAATGCTTGAATAATCTCCCCACAAAGTTTGTATTGTGTAAATCTATTATCTAACATGTAGTAGTTCCTTTCCTACGAATGATCTGCTTCTATTATACCGATACATATAATGAATGCAATGAAAATTTGCTATGCTATGAATTATTTTAGAGTTTTAAATCGTAAAAACTTCTATTCTGTAATCGATACGTCTTCGTTGAAATGGAGACTAATATTTATTAACGTACAATGTACAGAATTTTATTTGACAAAAACAAAGGCGCACAGATAGAGAATCTGAACACCTTTGTTTTTGTTTATAATTGATATTCAATTCTTATTGTTTTGTGATACTTTCGAAGGTTACAGTACGTTAGAAAGTTGTCTCATCTGGATTACGAGCATATCCGCAGCATCCATCTAAATTTGCAATTAAAGCAACATCTTCACTGCTTAATTCAAAATCAAATACTTCCGTATTCTCCTTGATTCGCTCAAATGCAGATGGGTTACAAACCTTTACTTACCGTACAAACTTAGCCTGTATTGAGCGTGCCCCATAGTCAGTTATACTACTTAAATTATAATTTGTAGAGCCTATGGTATGATCCTCATTCATTGAACTTTGAATGGTCCCTGCATATATAATATTGTCATTATTAACGGCAATTATGTCAATATTATTAAATTGATCATTGTTTCGAAACAACATATATAAGCTACTATTTTGATAATACATATCCACAAAATTTAGTAATATGGAACGTTCCTGTTCCTTTAGTTTTTTAGCGTAGTTTAGATTGATAATTACTTCAACTTCATCTTGTTTTGATATCTTATACACAGCGCAAATCGATTCATACGTAGATTCCTCATTCATTGTATC
>CAJJLI010000534.1 GCA_905192625.1 uncultured Clostridium sp.
AAACACACCAGGTAGATTACTCATTTAAACACCCCTTTCCAATAATACATAATGTCTGTTTCTTCTATATAATAATATGCAGAGTAACTTATGTAAAGCTTATGATAATATCATAGTGTTTCAGAGTTAACTTTGGATAGACAATGATGAGTGTGATTTGTTATGCCATTACTACATATAACGATAGGTAAGTAACTGGTGAAATATGGCCTTCTATAAAATTACAATTTTTATTAAATATTACAAAAATATTACAAAATTAGAAACAATTTTTAAGGTAGATTTTATGAAAAAATTGAGCGAAAGCTGTAGAATCAAGTGTTCTACAATAATAGAATCCTTATCTTTTTTATAAATGAGGAATAAAAAAAGAAATAGCGTAAATAATAGTTAACAAAAATGTAATAATTATTTTTTAATACAACTAGCAAAAAAGTATAATAATATTATTATTGTGCAAATGCAAATTGTGCATAATTTATAAGTTTGCAAAAAGAATGAATTCATAATCTGCTTGAAATACTGAAATTAAAAGTATGTTATTGACAGAAAATTGTGCTCTGATATAATACAAAACATGCGAATTGGCGGACCAGAAATTGGAAGAACGTCAATGTCGATTTATATAGATGTCAGTAAAGGTGTCAATAACGGCATTTATCTGACGCATTAAAAGAAAGAAAAGAGGAAACCAGGTATGTTAAAGATACACCCGTTTCTTCATGAGATGAAAGATGTAGAAGCTAATTTAGGAATTTATATTCTTAAAAAGCGTGATAAAATTGCTGCACCAATAATTTATGTCATTGTAGCAACTTTATTAATCTTGAATTTCAATTACTTCAATGGCTTTGGCAAAAAAACAAGTGAACTACAGGCGAAGGCTGAGACTATCATTGATATGATAGGAGAAGTGGAAGAAACACAACAATCGGCGATTCTTACAACCGATATGAAGCAGTATACTTTCAGCAGCTTGAACTTAATCAAGGATATATCCAGAATAGAAAAAATAGAGAAGTTAGAAGAATTAACGGATCAAACAATTACAAATAGAGCGATTCAAGTGTATGCACTTGGACAATTTAGTACGATAAGCACGAAAGAGGATACTAGTTCATTAGACACGATGCAAATGAGTGCCACTATAGCTAGTGAAGAGACGAATGAAATAACAGAAGAAAAAGAAAACGTTGTTGCTGCATCCGAAACTAAAAATAATCAAGCAAAGCAATCTCAAGAATCTAGTAAAAGTACGAATAAGAAAAATACAGAAAAGAACCAAACGAAAGAAGTACTTGCCAATGGATTAGTTCTTACAAACAATACCGCTATGAAAAAGAAACTATCCACAGATGAATTGGAAGTATTACAAAGAATTGTAGAAGCGGAAGCAACTGGCGAAGATATTTATGGGAAGATCTTAGTTGCAAATGTGGTTATAAACCGTGTGAATGATAAACAATTTCCAGATACGATATCTGAAGTTGTATTTCAAAAAAATGGAGGTACCTATCAGTTTTCCCCTACGAGAGACGGGCGATACTGGTCGGTTAGTATTTCAAAGAGTACCAAGGAAGCAGTTAGTAGAGCTTTATCTGGAGAAGATTATTCTCAAGGTGCATTATACTTTTTTGCTAGGAAGCTAACGAGCCAAAACAAAGCGCAATGGTTTGATGAATCCTTGCATCGATTATTCCGTTATGGTTGTCATGAATTTTATAAAGAACAATAAAATTTAGTAATGAATAGCTGAAAGTATGAAAAGGGCTATGATAAATTAGCAA
>CAJJLI010000535.1 GCA_905192625.1 uncultured Clostridium sp.
ATTACACTTATTTGTATTGCTTAAAGTACGTTAGACATAAATTTTATTTGAATCTCTTTCAAATAAACTCTTTAAATTAAAAATCGTGCCATTGTTGAATATTTCATTATAGAAATCACATTTGAACGCTTTTTAAACAAATAAAGCTGAATCAGTATCTAACCTGAATCAGCCTCATTACATTTCATATAATCTTGTCTTCTTAATTTTTTCTTATTGGGTAATTCTTCTTCCTCTTCAAATATCAATTCAAAACCTACTTCATCCATTGCGTTTAATAAAGAAGCTACATTAACTTCGTGGTACACCGCTTCTAGGCACTTAAATTCTTTGTGATATGGTGATTCCGACACAAATTCATCTTTATCATTTACTTGTATTACTACTGACACATATTTCGGAGACATTTTTTTATCTGATGTTTAAACATCTTTACTGTTACTTAACTCATTTACAAAAATAAAGGTGACATTCCTCAGAATTCGTATGTTTTGTATGCGGTGCTAACTATTCTTATGTATACCATTAGAAAAACGGAAATTCAATTTATAACTTCTAATATTTCTTATACCCAGGATGCTTCCCAGTTACCCCATAATTCTCTCTCATTGAAATTAATCGATCGATATTATCTCTTGATAGTTCTTTTGCTCCACCGAGTAAATGTGCATTCATGCTAATCTTAGCAAACAACTCTAAGGTTTCCATACGATAGTATGCCGTAATTAAATCCACTCCGACCGTCAAAGCACCATGGTTTTGTAGTAATAAAACATCGTGTGACGATAGATATGGTGCAATTGCGTCTGGAACTTCATGAGTTGATGGTGTTCCGTAAGGAGTCACAGGAATTGAGCCTATGGCGATCACTGTTTCAATCATCGAATAGTTATCCAACGAGATATTCGCCACTGCATACCCCGTTGCCACAGGTGGATGTGCATGCACGACTGCCCCTACATCTTCACGTTCTTTATAACAACGCAAATGCATTTTAATTTCAGAAGATGGTTTGGAACCTAATGGTCCATCAATAACTTCTCCAGTATCATTGATATGTACAAGTTTTTCAGGGGTTATGAAACTTTTGCTAATACCTGTTGGTGTTGCAAGAAATGTTCCATCCTCTAATTTTACCGTGACATTCCCATCATTTGCTGCTACCCAGCCTAATTGCCACATTTTGTGGCACACATCACAAATTTGTTCTCTAATATCCATATATTCCATAGGTAAGCCCATTTACCATAATTTTATTTAAAATTTCTGGTATTCCTTTCTTAGTCATTTGCTTTATCATAGTTACTCTTTCTCTTTGGTTTTCCTTTTTGGGGATTCTATTTATCTCTGGAATTCTTTATCTTCGATATAACTATCCCTGAAACTCACTATCTCTGAGATTCAGGGATAAGGAATCGCGTGTTTTCTATATTTTTATACTAGTATTAGATTGATTCAACGACAACTCCTTTTTGAAGCATAATATTTGCATACAACTCTTTTTCACTTGTAGCAATAATTGCGTAAGCAGTTCTTGCTTCTTCATAGAATGCAAAGCGTTCAATCTGCCCAATCTCTTTTTGTTTGCAATCCTCTTGTTTATCTACAATTCTTTGATAGCTATCCCATATCGGTGTTTTAACCATATCTCTATCCATTACTTTCATTACATTTACTGGATGTT
>CAJJLI010000536.1 GCA_905192625.1 uncultured Clostridium sp.
TTGACGGATTGTTCACAATTACTATCGATTGTACGTGCGTACGGCGTTTTCGTGCAGAGACAAGCACCACAATGGATATCTATGCTCATGCTCTAAAACAAATGGACGAGAAGGCCGCCAATGCCTTGGAAGATGTATTTAAGAAAAAAGCTTAGTTTTAAATTAATGTTAGTCAATTGTTAGTCAAATCATAAAAAGTGTTCCTTTTTGGAGCACTTTTCTTATGCCATAGAATAGCAAAAACCCTAGTAAACACTAGGGTTTCACAATAAGCTGCCAACGGGAATCGAACCCGTGACCTCCACCTTACCAAGGTGACGCTCTACCGACTGAGCCATGGCAGCATCAGGATACATCATATGCGTCCGAAAGATATATTACCATAGATGTTTATAATATGCAAGTCCAAAAATCAAAAAAATCCCTGATTCTAAATACAAAAATATCTTCTTACTATATCTTCTTACTTTTGCACTTATACTTAACTCTAGTTGCACTGTACAATTATAATTTCCTCTCAGGTTTCCTTTAGAATCTGATTTAGTTTTTTGCGTATTCTCTGTAATGCATTATCCACGGACTTCGGATCTTTGTCTAATATCTCTGCAATTTTATTATAATTATAATCATGTAGATACAAATTTAAGATTTGTTTTTCTAATTTACTCAGTCTTTCATAAAGTTCCTTCTCTAAAAGAGAGGTATTTTCTTTGTCAATAAACATTTCTTCTGGATTCATGCTTCTAGCATGTGCAAGTGTCTCGATAAAGGAAACAGCATAATCCGTTGCATCCGCATCATCGTTATAATTCGAACTATCAATGGATATGTAATTATTTAACGGTTGATTCTTTTTGGTGTTGGAGGATTTAATTGCAGTATAAATCTGCCTTGAAATACATAGATCAGCAAAGGTAAGGAATGACGCTTCCTTCTCCATTTGAAAATCCCGTATTGCTTTATACAGCCCAATCATACCTTCTTGAATTAAGTCCTCATGGTCTCCACCGATTAAATAAAGCGCCTTAGCCTTTTTCCTTACTAGATTTTTATATTTGCCAATCAAGTAATCCATAGCCAATGTATCGCCTTCTCGAATGAGCATAACAATCTCTTCATCCAAGATATCTTCATATTGTTGAAACATCATACTCATCCTCCTAAATAATTTTTAGGTATCAAACGTATCTTTGACAATCGCTTACACCACTATATCTCGCTGTATCGCTTACGTTTATTTGTATGCTTTTATTTAACAACAAGGAAGCCCGCTTACGGAAACAGAACTCCCTTGATTTTTACTTACACCTATTTTTTATAACTTCTTTGACGTACAATTTCGTAGCTTAATATTCCCATTGCAACAGATGCATTCAGAGAATCAATATCTCCTACCATAGGGATTTTTGCTGTAAAGTCACACTTTTCTCTAACAAGTCTTGATACGCCATCGCCTTCCGATCCAATAACCAATCCAATTGGTCCTGTTAGATTCTGTTTGTACATAACTTCACCTTCTAAATCTGCACAAACAAACCATAAACCTTTTTCTTTTAATTCTTCCATCGTAGCAACTAAATTTGTTACTTTAGCTACTGGAGTATAATTAATAGCACCGGCAGAAGTTTTCGCA
>CAJJLI010000537.1 GCA_905192625.1 uncultured Clostridium sp.
TACATATTCATCAGTTTTCATAGTTAGTAATTTGGGCAATCCTATTATAGCATCACGGTAGATTTGTTTTAGTGACACTTCTTGGTTTTTATTTCCTGTGACTATCCATCCATTTGTATCACTAACTTCATTCATAAAAAAATTATCATCAAGAACCATACGTTCCGGCGTTGTCATGTTTTCCCGTAAATACAGTAGTGTATTACCATCAGCTTCATAACCAACAATAACTCCCGGAGGGCCACCATGATATAATATAACAGGCACCCCCCTTGTCAATGCTTGCAGTAATCATTTTTATAAACTTTTCTTTTTCTGATTGAAGTTCATGTATTGATATGGTTTCGGCAATGTAACCTAATTTATCAAAAACACTTGGTAATTTGCTTAAACCTAAATAATAATCGGATGCGCTGTCACCATGAAAACTTTTTAATGAGTAGAATTGAATGAATATATCACCCGTTATACCCGCAATCAAAGAATAATCCGCGAATTTCATTTCACCAATACAATCCATTATATAACGTACCGCACTGTTAAAATGATAATTCTCTCCACCTCTATTGAAAAAAACTTTGGTAATGTGCGGAATCATTTTTGTGTTCATTTTAAAATCCCCCTCCAAAATAATAAAATAAAAATAATAACAATAACAGTAATGGCAGTAGTACTCAACCTATCCTCTATTCATGACATCACTTTACCCAATTACGATGGTTTCTTTATTCTTCTATGTATATTTATTAAGCATTACCAATCGCTATTCCCCCTAATAAAATCATATATAAACATTGATATACCTCTTAAAGAATTCAATTTACTGTGCATATTTCATTAAGCCTTCAACAATCTCTTTGTACTTCCAAGTTACCGTCTTACGATCAAGAAGTCCAAAGTTTTCTCCATTTCCACGAAATGAATTATTATCCCACCAAAAGCAGGTCATTCCATTTGCTCTAGCATATGCAATATAGTAAGTAGCAAAATCGATTCTATCCTGGGTGTTATCCTTCTTATCTCTCGCGCCAAACTCACCGATTACAACAGGAATTCCATTCTTAATAAATTTGTTATAAAGCTGATCCATAAATTGATTAATTTCTCTTATATTATTTAGATTATCTGCAGAGAACTCGGAAATACTACCCGATTCTGATAAAGCTTGTAATGCAAAATTGTAAGGGGTATAGGCGTGAACAGATACAATTAACTTATCCTTTATTTTATCACTTGGTAATTCGAATTCTTTTATAAGTGCTCCTTGCGCAGATGCAGAATAACCTGGAACAATTAGATAACGGGAATTATTATAACCTTCACCATTTCGAATTGTATCTACAAATACCTGATTAAGAGCATTGATAGTTTTTACCGCATCAATGCAACTTTCATTATTCGGATCTAGCCACCACTCATAATTTGTACCAACTAATCTTGGTTCGTTCATAGATTCAAAAATCAGATGCTCATCGTATTCTGCAAAGCGACGTGCCAATTGAGTCCAAATCTGTTCCATATATTTCTTTGAAATATCCAAATGTGCACTGTTAGGATAATAATACGTTTCACTAATATCA
>CAJJLI010000538.1 GCA_905192625.1 uncultured Clostridium sp.
AAAATGTTAGGAGAAAGATATGATTGTAAATGAACGTATTGCCGCCTATATCAATTCACTTGAGGGGGAATTACCTGAGTATTTACTTAGTTTAGAAGAACAAGCGTTAAAGGATTTCGTTCCAATTATTCGTAAAGATGCACAATCATTACTTCGTTTTTTATTAAAGCTAAAAAAACCAAAACGTATTTTAGAAGTAGGGACTGCAGTTGGTTTTTCTTGTTCGTTAATGGCTGAGTACATGCCAAGTGACTGTACAATTACAACCATTGAGCGTTTCCCAAAAAGAGTTGAGGAAGCTAAGAAAAATTTGTCGCTTGCAAAAAGGTCCCAAGATATGCTACTTTTAATAGGGGACGCAATGGATGTTTTACGTGCGTTAAATGGTAAGGAAGAAGGCTACATTAGTGAGATTTATTCTCCTCACAACAATAAGTCTTATTTCGATATAAACGATGTGAACTCGGAACAATTGTCTGAGCTTAAAAAATCTCTCCGTGAGCCATACGATTTTATTTTTATGGATGCAGCGAAGGGGCAATATATGAATTTTTTACCTGAGATAATGGAACTATTACCCGTAGATGGTCTATTAATTACGGATAACGTGTTACAAGAGGGAAGCATAGCGGAATCCAAATATAGCATTATAAGAAGAGATCGAACCATCCACGTGCGTATGAGAGAGTACTTATACGCACTGACACATATGGAAGAGTTTGATACCGTGGTACTACCGGTCGGGGATGGAATGACACTTAGTACTAGAATAAAGTAACAATTAACAGAAGATTTGAGTCAGTCATCGGTGCTAGGTATTTTGATGATTGATTCCTTGGAGGATTAAAATGGACTATATTAAGAAACCGGAATTATTAATTCCAGCAAGCAATTTAGAAGTATTAAAAACAGCAATTATCTACGGAGCTGATGCCGTTTACATTGGTGGTGAAATGTATGGGCTACGTGCAAAGGCGAAGAACTTTTCTCTTCAAGATATGAAGGATGGTATTGCATTTGCTCACAGCTATGGTAAAAAGGTTTATGTTACAGCAAATATTACTGCACATAACCGTGATCTAGAAGGTGTTGCAAATTATTTTAAAGAATTAAAAGAAGTGAAACCAGATGCGATTATTATTTCAGATCCAGGGGTATTTGATATTGCACAAGAAGTTGCTCCTGAAATCGAAATTCACATCAGTACACAAGCAAATAACGTAAACTATAGAACTTATCGTTTCTGGCATAAGATGGGTGCAAGCCGTGTTGTTTCAGCAAGAGAGCTTTCCTTAGAAGAAATTGCAGATTTAAGAAAAAACATTCCTGCAGAGCTTGAAATTGAAACTTTCGTGCATGGTGCTATGTGTATCGCTCACTCTGGTCGTTGCTTATTAAGTAACTATTTTACAGGAAGAGATGCAAATTTAGGCGCTTGTACACATCCTTGCAGATGGAAGTATCATGTGGTAGAAGAGAACAGTACTGGTGAGTATCTACCTGTTTATGCAAACGATAGCGGTACTTATATCTTTAACTCAAAAGAT